>DASUVL010000791.1:0-2003 GCA_036379015.1 Niastella sp. | reverse complement strand
TTTATCCTAAAAAAATGCAAGCAGAAAATTGTAGCAGCAGCGCACTATCCGCATTGCCATGTATCATCTTTTATCCAATTTTATTAGCATGTAATTCGGTTGATTCCAAGTACCAATCTATGGCCCTGGCGACAGTATAAGATCAAAGGCCACCCCAGTTGTTTGTTGGTTGGGCGGCCTTTGATTTTACATTGGTTGCAGGGGATGTTATCGTTTAATATTGAGGTTCCTTCTTATGCTTCCATGGTTATTGATTATTTCCACAAAGTAAATTCCGTTCAACAGATCGTTTACGTTAATAGTTACATTGGTGGCGTTATTATACTGTTGTTGTTTTCTTAACCGGCCCAGCGCATCAAAAATTCTAATTGCCTTTATTTTATCATCGGTGCTATTGGTAATAACGGCATTGTTCTTACGAAGGCTTATGGATACCTGGTTGCTGGCGGGGTTGGGGAACACATTCACCTGGTTGGTTTGCATCCTGGTTTCTACACCACCGCCTGTACAGCCATTATTGAATTTGGTGCCTGAACGCTGTGATACTCTAAGATTTCCACATATATCAATGTAATCTACCATAATAGCAAATCCACCGGGGTCATTATCTAACTGAATATAAATATGATTGGGCAAGGCTGTGTACTCGATAGTGCCGCCTAATACCCTCCAGTTCGGTGGATCAGTGGTAGTCATTGTTGTGTACACATTGAAACGCGTTCCTATACAGAAGGCCATACCTTCCGATATTCCCCCAATAATTTCATTATTTTGCGGTGGCCATCCCATTAAAATGTCTTTGGTAAGAACAACAGGACCTGTGCCGCATAATCCAGTTATAGTTGCAGTAAGAGTGATCGTGCCATCGTATATGATTTTAATATTTGCGTTATTGCCATTTGTTGTTAACAGGCCCAGTGAGGGATTTGATATGCTCCAGTTTACAATGGCATTACAAGGTAGCCCACCTATCTCATAATTTTCTGAATTGCATATGTTACCACTGCCGGAAATGTTGAATGTTGGAATTGCTAATGTAACGGGTACATTCAATGTGGTAAAATCTGTGTTATTTACTTTAAGCGTAACATATACATCCGCCGGTTTGCCGTTACAGGTAGCCGGTGTTAACGTTAATGAATTGGAAGTGGTGGATATATATTGAGGTGCGGGATTACCATTATATAGCCAGTTATTGTTGTCGCTGCCTAAATTCCACTGATAACTCAGGCAGGATGCAAGGTTGCCATTTTCCACAGTGAATGTATAAGGAGAGCTTGCACCACAGGTTAAACTAAGGGGAGTGCTCCCGTTAGCAGAAAGTTTTAATGCAGGTCTGGTAAATGGTATGGTAGCCCATTCTCCCGCTGAAGAAATTGGAAGTGCACTGCAAAGATAATTTCGTTGTGTTGCCCTGATCTTTATTTCTCCACTGTGTAGTTCATCATATGTAATAATTTCTGCTGGCCCGCCAATGATGTAATTATTTTGACCGGTAGAAACGGTGCTGCCTACTTTCCATCCTGCAGGAACAGAGTATTCATAGTAAGGAATATAGAAGCCAAACTCATTGCTATTATCTGTTCGCTTGTACTTTACCATTGTTTTGCCACTATAAGATATATTACCGGTAGTACACAAAGGCAGGATATTCTCCGGATAATTGTATTCGGGTTTTAATCCCTTCAGAGATCTTATTAAAGGAAATTTAAAAGTTCTAATAACTACCCCTTGCTTATTCGATATTGAAAACTCGGGTGTTGATGAACGCTGATCCTCAAATGCAATCTGGCAAATGCCTACTTCAGAACCGTCGGATTCAGGGATAAGTACTGCTACTACTTTACATGCAACCGGATTTTTGCTGGCGGCGCCTTGGACTATTTTGTAATCGGAAGCAGGTGCTCCAAAATTAATTCGGAAGGTTTGAACATTTGCCTGTCCGCCTTGCGCATTATTATAGTCAGCATGCGGACAAAATTCCTCCGTTTCAGCTGGGCTGA
>DASUVL010000790.1:0-14762 GCA_036379015.1 Niastella sp. | reverse complement strand
AGCCAAAGTCCAAATCCGCTGTTCAGAAAAACCCATACCTTGTTACCTTCAGTTTGTTTGTTTTCAAAGGCTTTTCGTATCTCTTGACGAAAGAATTCTTCATCCTTGATTCGGGACTTTTCCTCTTCTGTTAACATGTATAAGTGGTAATAAATGTGTGTGAAATGATGAACCAGAGAAAGGAATGGGTATCCAATAAATACTCCATTACATGTATTCTTTGAAGTCATCAAGAGGGGCATCGAAATCAGGAGACATCTTGATTTTACCTTTTGCACTGCCAAATTTGGGAATGATCTTTTTCTTCTTTGCGCCGGACTTTTGCATTAAAAAGTCAATGAAATCAGATACTTCCTGTTTTAGATCTTTTGGTAGGGTTTCCAGCTTGGTATATATACTTAAGCTATTCATAATCGGTTATTTGACTACGGGTAAGTTACAGAAAATACTCCTTTTTCAAAATACTGATTTCCAATGTCTTTCCTGTGGTGCCTCAGATGCAGGCCCCGATAGGTTACTACCAGTGGAAGGATAGGTTTCTCTTACGGTTTCCCGTATGAAACAATCCAATCGTGACCTTTTCAGGTCGCACCCAGTTGTCCCGAAGCCTCTGGAAAAGAATGTTTTTGCTGAAGCCTATCCTTATTTTCCAATTGTGCAAGCACCACTTGCACAATTAAGCAACTCGATTTATTTTGCTGATATTCAACGGCCTGTGATTTTGCAAGCACCCCTTGCAAAATTAAGTTGGTACCACCATTTAGCATTACTCGACAGGGTAAAAGAGCCGGCTGTTCGGCAGTTCTACATTATCATGTCTAAGTCGCTGGAATTTCATCAAATCCTGCTTTCTATTAGCCAGATAGCATATGAATTAGGTTTCGAACATTTGAAGATGTCACCGCTGGAATTCAGGCAGTCGTTTAATTATTTGTTTAATATTTTATCTGGTAAAAACTTCATAATCGAATCTATGTATTGAAAAAACAGGATTGATTGTTGAAGAATATATTCCAGGAATTCAAAAAACAGAATTTGGTTTTAAAAAAAGCAGTTGGGTTTTTCAATGAACCGGGGTTGTTTATTGAAAAATGTGTTCAATTATTTCAATAAAGTGTTCTTCTTTTTTAATAAACCGGTCCTGTTTGTTCAATAAACGCTTCTTTTTTTTCAAAACAATGTTTTTGTTTTTCAATAAAATAAAGTGCAAGTAATTCATATTCACTCATAGTTGCATTGAGCTTTCCTTCTTCTCTCTTCCCTGCTTCTAATATTCCAATCAATTCATCAGATTATCAATTTGTAGCGACTAAAACGTCAAAAAGGGACGTAAGTAAGTCTAAGTGGGTCTAAGTAAGTCTAAGTAAGTCTAAGTAAGTAAACCGGCAATTGGTCATCTGCAGCCGTCGTATGTTTGTTTTGTCAATTGGAACAGGGATATATAACCGATCTGATGCGTACTGAAACAATTTAGTTATCGCGTAGTGAAGACGCACAAAAATAAGAGCAGGTTACAATCAGTGATCATTGTCAATGCTCACCGGCGAACCGGAAACAGATGCGCTTCTTTTATTACAGGTTGCAATTGTAAACACGGTACAAGGATCCAACAGCATGTTGGTTTATAGAACTGTTTCAATTCCTGTCTTTTACTAGTCCGGAGAAACGGGTTTTACTGACAGGTGTATTTATCACCCAAAAAAACATTTTAATATGGGTATTATCACATTCAAACGCGAACGTGACATTGTATCTCTTTGTCAACGCGTTAAAGAGAAAATGGAGGAAAACAAGGCTGTTTTCTCCAATCCACCAGCCGCTTTGGCTAATATAACAACCAAGCTGCCTGCATTCCAGGTATCGCTGGTAAAAGCTAAAAGCCGCGACAAGGAAATGGTGGCTATTAAAAACCAGCTCAAAGCCGAAATAATGGCTTTGCTGGAAGAGTTGGCCGAGTATGTAGCAGTTGTCTGCAATGGCAACAGGGCTATGATCCTGAGCAGCGGTTTCGATGTTACAGAAGAACAAACCGGCTCAAAAACACCTTCTATTGAATTAATAGAAGTGGAGCTTGGTGGACCCGGCGTAGCCTCTACCCGTGTGAAGAAACAATCAGGCGCAGTTGCTTATGTTCATCAGTATGCAATGGAACCTCCAGGCCCAAATACGATGTGGCATGGTGAGGGAAGCACTACGAATAATCACACGTTCAACGGATTGATCTCCGATAAACGGTACTGGTTCCGCGTAGTTGCTGTTGGCCGCAAAGGGCAAAAGGGTTACTCGCCAATTGTTTCCAGGGCAATACAGTAATGGCTTATACATATCTTTAATCGTGCGCCCCGGCGGTAAACCGTCGGGGTTGTTTTTGCCGGCTCTCTGTCCATCTTCGAGCAAATATAATTTAACGAGACGAGCCTTTAATTTTTTTGGAAAGTTATAGGAGCTTGTATAATTATTACAAACGCAAGCTGTAATAAAACGGGCATGGTGCAATTCCTGTTATTCAGGAATCCACCATTCCCATAATTTGTTGTTGCCGTATTTTATCAGTGCCCCCATACCCTTCGACCCATATACACAAGGATCTCCGGGTACCCATCCCGGTATCAATCCCGTGTTGTAAATGGATTTGTTAAAAGCGGGCGACTGTTGTAAGCCAAGTTCAGTGGCTTTACCCAGGTAGGCGCCTAATCCGCCTCCCAGCACACTTCTTCCCAGAATATTGAATCCTTTTCCGTCCCAATCCCAGGTATTGGTATGAGGATTGTATCTTTCCAGTACCTGGGTTCCTCCATCATTTAAAACGCTGCCGATACCTTCAGACAATGCTCCTTTTGTCGAAGAAAAGAATCCCACTTTCCCTCCTGTACCAAAAAGTTTATCTACTTTCCCTGACATATTTTCTGATGCAAATCCCGCATCCAGGGAAGATAAAAACGAATACCCGGCTATAAGCCCGAACGCGCCCCAGTCGCTGGCATCACTAATCTGTTCCCGGTGTTTGTATAGTGAAGATATATCTGCTAACGCGTAGGACTGAATAAAAGACCTCGCTATCTCCATCTGTTCTTTCTTTGTGACGGCCTTTGCCACCGCCCCCGCCGCTGCATTTCCTTTGGCGCCTCCTCCTGCTCCTGCCAGGCCGCCACCAAATGTCAGGTAGGCTCCCTCAGCAATGGCTGCGCCTGCCACTCCGCTTACAAACGCTTTGAAGCCCCAGTCCCCTTGCGCAAGGCCGTAACTGACATAACCTATTACAAAACCTACGACGGCGACAACTATATCATCCCAGACAACAACTCTTCCATTGGGATCTCTTCCGTTCGGCCAGTTGTTGCCCATGGCCATATAGGGGCTGGCAAATTGCGCTGCGGGATCCTGTGTATGCCATCTTCCAATCTGCTGATCGTAATATCTTGCACCGAAATCATATTCTTCCAGGCCCGTTCCATCATTAAACTCCTGGTTCTGCATTTCCATGCCCTGGTAATGATTGAAATTCGCTCCTTTATTCCATGCACGATCGCTGATGCCGGCCATGGTGAGGCCCGCCGGATAATAATGGGTTTCTTCCAGCAGGGGACCGCGCTGGTCTACTACCTGCAGGTTATCAAAATATACATCAATATTACTTTCGTTGCTGCAATAAACGTACAGGTAGCCGTTGGCGATCATGGGAAGGTTCAACTGGCTATGCGATTTAACCACATCTCCGGTACTGCTCACCAGGTCGGTGCCCATACTGACCGGCACAAACTGGTCGTTGAACAAAATCCAGTTGATGGCTGCTTTGGGCGATACGGTGGGATTGGATTGACCGGGCGTACCATTCAGCAGGCTGGTCAGCGGTACGGTAGTGGCAGCGCTGTTGTTCAGCACGCTTCCCATGGCTGCTCCGTGGCTGCCGGCTGCAACAGCAGCTGTTCCGGCAAAGGCATTTACCAGGCTGCTGAGCACCGGAGCTATTGGAAAGGAGGCCGGCGTTGCACCGGTATTGTGCCAGATGCTTTTGCCAAAAATGGATATTTTATCTCCGGCCATGACTTTAAGGGCGATGCCCAATCCGAATTTATCACCGGTTTGCCCATTCAGTTTGTATACCTGCGTGCTGGTGGCATTGGGGTTTGGATGGCCGGGATTGGGTATACCGTTGTTGTCGGCATAATTGCCCGCAGCAGGCCACCAGGCAAGGGATGAAACCGGAATAACATGGGCGGCATCGTTGGTGATGTTATAATAATTCTGCTCCTGGCCGATGATGGTGGCAGATTCCAATGTAACCGCCGGGTAAATATCCTGCTGCACTTCATCGGTCAATACCATACGCACGTTGTTCACCTGGTCGCGGATAAAATAATCAAATGCAAAGGCCGGGTTGCCACTGGCTGATACCGGAAGAAAACGTATTCTCCCTTCTTCATGCCTGATAAACTGCAGGCGATCGGTATATTGCAGGGATGCCAGTGCGGCATTGGTATAAGAAAGGCTTTTGTATACAAAACCGCCTATATAGGTAGTAGTAGTGGTGATGCCGGTAGTATAGCTGACGCCATTGAATACAACAGCCGCACTGTTTTCCGTAGTGATTTTCTGCAGCTTATTTCCCGCGGCATCATAGATGTATTGGATCGTGCCTTTATTGGTAACGCTCACCTGTTTGGGCAGGTCGAGGTAATTATAAGCAATCGCACTGATGGCACGATTAACATCGCTGGTCACATTCCCGTTGGCATCATAGCCATAATCTACGCTGGTGGCACTTTTGGAACCCGTATAATGGAAATCGCCCAGGGTAGTCTGTGGCGTATTGGTATTATAAGCGCTGTTATCAATAACATGCATCAGCCGGTTGCTGTTATTGTTATTCAGGTAAGTATACGCGAGATTGTCCATTTCCCGGGACCCGCCCGGCAGCCAGCCTTTTTGGCTCATGGCGCTGATGTTCCCGTTGGCATCATAAGACATGCCGCTTACACCAAAATCCAAACCCGCGGTTTTGTTGAACTGGCCACCGGTCTGCTGGTTAAAATCGGCAGCGGTCAGCCTGTTGACAACATCGTAGCTGTAGTCATATTTTCTCACCTGGTTATCCCCTTTGCTTTTCCATACCGTTCCGGCCACGTTTCCATTATAAGAAGCCAGCGTATAATTGCCGATGGTTTGTCCATCACCGTTCACAATGGCCGTTTTATCGTACCCGAGATCAAATCCAAAATAATTGGTGCCGGAGGAAGCCGATTTGGCAAAGGACCTGTTGATGCCCAGTAACGAGCCCCTGGCATTGTATTCATAAGCGAGGGTCTCCATACCCGCGCCCAGTGTCTTTTGTTTTAACTGGCCCAGTTCATCGTATTGGTTGGTAAGAACGGGCACGGGGGCTGCATTCACCGTCACCCCGTTAATTGTACTGTTCACCGTTTTCGTAGTGGATAGTAGTCTGCCCGCGGCATCATAGCTCATTGCACTGGCCACCAGGTGCGTTTGGGCATTGGCGCCATTTTTATTATGTACAACCAGGGTTCTCAGTAGTTTACCATTCCAGCCATACTGACTGGTGGCAATGTCTTTTCCCCCGGTGATATTATTACTTTGGGATTGTATGACCCTTTCATGGTCATCATAAATATTTGCGGTGTACAGGTTTTGGGCAGTGGCGCTCAACACGGCTGTCATATGTCCCGTTACCAGTCCGTGGCGCAGGTTGCTTTGTTTAACGGGAACAGCATAAGCAGGTGTGCTGTTATAGCTGGTAATAAAATAATTGTTGTTGCCGGTATAGGTCTGATCCAGCGAACCAGATAGGGTAGTGCCCGACACCCAGTTATAATTGTCATAAAAAGTATTGGTCAAAGTCGTGATGCTGGAGCCTGCAGGCAAAGGACTGTTGATGCCCTGCGCTGTTACGAATTGCTGTAACTGGGTGAGGGTACCGGTGTAGGAAATGGTTCCTGTCGTCACGGGTCTGTCCAGTGCATCATAGAGGGTACACAGCCATTGTGTATTTGCCCGCATATTTCCGTCTTGTACCATCACCAGCCTGTTGCGGACATCGTATACCATCCATACTTCGCCCTGGCTGCCGGCAGCCGTGCCGGGTGCTTTTTGAATGATGGGCCGGTTCAGGAGATCATATTCACAGCGATAGCAAAGTTCGTCGGCAACGGTTTGCGTAATACTCCATGTTCCGTTAATTTGCTGCACAAGGGCCGGCGGTATAATAAAGCGCAGGTTGCCATAGTCATCATACACATAATAAGTACAAAGCCAGCCGGCATGCGGGCTACCTGTTGTTCCGCTGTCGGCAGCGGCTGTATTTTGTATCTTCTGTAAAATCACCTGGCCGTACATGTCTTTATAGGCGATTTGCTGGTGTCCCTGTTCATCGGTGACGATTGATTTATACAAACGGCCTGGTGTATAAGCACCCGTGCTGACAGGCAGGCTTCCGGGGGCTGCTGCGATATTCCAGATGCGGACGTTATCAGTGGCAGTGTTGGTCAGCGACCATTGCTGTACCGCATGCGGGGAGGTGGTCGATTGGCTGCCTGCCCAATTGAGGCCAGGTGCAAAAGTGCTGAGTACCCTGTTAAGCGGGGAGGCTTCATACGTGTTCCGGCTGTAAGCCCAGTTCAGTTGGGCGGTACCAATATTGGTTTCTCCCGGCTGGCCATTTAGCTGGTTGTTGTAAAAGGCCACCTGTTGCTGAAATGGATCGGTTTTAAAATTGCCATCATTGGTAATATCACCGGTGGCCGCTGCATTGGATACAAAGGGCAGGTATCGTACCTGTTCCCTTCCAACCGCATCGTATACAGAGGCCGTCACCACATCATTGCCGGAAGGACTTGTTTGTTTAACGACTGTCTGTAGTGGTCTGCCAAAGCCATCAAAGTATTCTGTCGTTTGTATTACTTCCCGGGGCGTCTGACTGCCTGAGAGCAGATCGGTTTCGCTCCTTATTGGTTTGCCGGGTATCCATTTGCGGACGACATTACTTTTCATCGTACTGCTATAGGGCGCAGGGGGCGTTTGTTGTGCATCCGTTGTCCCGCTCATGAAGAGCAGGCTGCCTGTCAATAAACTGCCGATACAAAGTTTCCAAAACATATAATTATTTTTTGGAGATGTACAATTGATTTTATCAGGGCGCTCCATAATAAGTATAATTGACGCCTTTAAAAGTTGGGCTGCCGCTGTTCATGTTGGCGGAAAGTGTATAGGTACCCGCAGGCGCATTGGTAATGGTTACGCTCTCGGGGAAGCTGCAGGGCGTGGAAGATCTGGCGGCACATAAGATGCCGCTTTTTGACGTGGGGCCCGACAGCGAATAGCTGATCGAATATGTTGATGGCGGACTTGCATCAATCCTCAACACAATATCTCCTACAATTGTGGAAGTGAAGGTCACAGAGTTGGAAACGCTCAAATTCAAATCACCATATTTTCTTACCTGTGTGGTGTTGCAGGCGCCATTGATATTGGCATAGTTCTGACCGTTGGCATTGATATCGTTGGTGGCTTTCTGATCGGCATCTGCCTGGCTGATAAGGGAACTATATTGGCCGGCGGCTATTGTATAGGCAATGGTACCTCCCGCATAACCTGGCAGGCAATTGTTGCGGGTAAAATTCCTGCTTTGCGCCACATTATAATAAATTAATGTGCAGGTTCCGTTGGTATTGGCATAGGCTTGCCCGTTGGTTGCAATATCATTTTGGGCCTGCTGGTTGGCGTCTGCCTGGCTGATGGAAGAAGTGTACGTTCCTGCGGGAACACTATAAGTTGCCGTGCCGGCCAAAAAGCCGGTGCCACAGTTATTGCGCGTGAACGTGCTGCCTTGCAGAGTATTGGCATAAGAGGCGCCCGCAGGACAACTGACAGGCTGACCGGCGTAGGAATAGCATATTTTTGAAACAATGTTTTTATCCTGGTCCCTGGTAATATTCAGCCGCCCCAAACCATCATACTCATAGGTTTTTGATAACCCGGATGGGTCAGTTTCGCCTGTCATTCCGGTAAGGCAATTGTAGGTATTGGTTGCCAGCAGACCATCGGCAGGAAAGATCCGCACATCGTCTATTATTCCCGGCAGCGTGGCCGACCCGGTATAGGCCTGTTGGTTCATCACCCATTTCCCGTTTGCCCAATTCCACCACTGGAGAATATAGTTACGACTATCGGGCAGGGGAAAATTAACAACATAGTTATTGGAATTGCTCCTGTAATAACCATTCCCTGTATGCGCACTGCCGGTAAGCGGCGCGGGCGAATCTTCAAAACCTTCATAAAAAAAACCTTTGGTGACAGTGGTAACGCCATTCACCACGGGATAGGAATAGTTAATGCCCCGCTCGGCAGGGTTACCATCGCTGATAAAATAAGAAAGTGTATAGTTGCCAGCAGGCATATTGGTTAAGGTCACAGATTCCGGGTAAGGACAGGTGGTGGAGGTACGGGTGGCGCATAAAAATCCGGTCCGTGAGGCGGCTCCGGACAAAGTGTAACTGAGGGTGTATGTATTTTGCGGACTACCGGCAGCGCTCAGTACAATATTTCCGGCAGCCGTGGCGGTAAAACTCGTGGAGGTGACGGGACCGAGGATATAACCAGACTGTGAAGCAACGCTCGACGAGGGAACATATACATTTTCAGCATTGACCGCAGTGGCAACCGGCAAAGAGGCGTTGTACCCATACAGGTAAGCTGTGGTTTTACCACCCGCCATCCGTGACGAGACGAGGTTGGAAGTAGATGGATCATACTTGAAAAATTGTTGCCGGGTGAGCATAGTGCCGGTGTATTGATCGGTATTGGCCAGGTATACCCTGGTTTCTACTCCATAAGTTGTTTTACTGTAAACATGGTGCAGCTGGTGTAGCACGCCGTTCCTGTTTTCTATAAGGTGTACCGGCACATTTTTACGATTGGCGGCCGACAGGGCACTGATGGCCTGTTGCTCGGCCGAGCCGGTGGTAACCATGGGAATGGAAATATCATCGGCGTGATACATTGTTTGAACATAAGAAAGCCCTTTTGAGTCTGTGGTAGTAACGGTTTGGATTAACCTGTTATTGGCAGCTGAATAAGTATAGGCTGATGTGGTTTGCACAAACTTCGACCTGGTTTTCTGATCATATTCTTTTTTAATCGTTTGGGTAAGCCGGTAATCCTCCGTATTGGTATAGTAAATGCCAAAACCGGTTTGTGAACCGCCAAAGTTATTGACAAAAGCTGCTATTCGTAACATCCGGTAACCCCGGGCCTTTTGAGCGGAAGGAGTGATGGAAGAATACCTATTGATTATTTGGGTAACGGTATCACCAGACGCAGTATACATGGTCTGGTTGTTCAGCAATCCCCGTTTATAAGCGAGGCTTGTGGTGGAAATAAAAGAAAAAACATTGGTTGCACCGTCCATCTGCTGGTTCACCACATCAGACAGATTGGGATCGTTGAAATTGGAAAACGAAGATATCGTATATCCACCGTTGGGCTGAGTTACTTTTACCGATGAGTAGCCCACGAAGTTTCCGTTCAGGTCGCTGGTAATATAAGGCGATTCTGAAAAATAGATAAAGGCGTTGCTGAAATAAAAACCAAGCTGATCGTAATAGGGACCAAAGATCTGGCCGGTAGAGAGCCCGCTGTTATCTGTATAAGAATAAATAGTGTTGAGCGAATCGCCGCCGGATACCGTCTGGGTAATTTTGCCGACCCGCAGGCCGCCTATTTTCTTCGTGCCCGCGCCCCTGTAATCATTCAGTTCATAGGAAAGCTTCCAGGTGCTGCCCTTCAGGTCTGATACAGACGTGAGAACATCTGTTGCGGCCATCACCAGGTTGGGCTCGCGTATCAGGAAATAGCTGGTCCAGTAATCCGATGGATTGGAATAATAGACCGAGGTGGAGGTGGCCGAACAATACCCCCAGTAGTCGAAGGCGCCCGATTTCCGGGAGGGCAGTGTGTTGGCCTGGTTGTAACTAAAGGCCGCCATTGTAACAGGGGTGGCCGTTGCCGTGGTATTTCCGGCAACCGTAATATTGTCAAGCTTTAACCGGAGTATATTGGCATCGGTGGAAGGGCTGCCAAAATAGCTGGTATTGAAAGTATAGGTCTGTATTATTTTGCTGATGATGGAAGACAATTGCGGGTCATATTCTTTTACTGCAATGCCTGTAAGCCTGGCGGCATGTTTATCATCCAGCCTGTCATAGGCATAACTGAATTCGACTTTACCCAGGGTTGAAGTGATGGAGGAAATATATTTTGGATTATAAACAACATTTACCAGAGGCGTTGAATCCATGGTAGTCTGCAGAATATTGTTAATAGATTCCGTAAACTGGTAATGATAAAGTGTGTCGTTGCGATAGGAGACATCGCTGCCCGAATAAGTCATGTAAGTAAATGTTACCAGGTCTTTTGCATTCCAGGTAACAATTTTGTCCAGGTACCAGGTGGAGATGAAACTGCGTGATGTTCCGTAAAGCTTGGTGCCGGTAGATTCAGCAGAGGCGGAACTGCTTCCGAAATAATACCGGTTTCCCTGGTCATCTGTTACAATGAAATTATTGGCTGAGCTATTATAGCTGATATTAATGCCGTTACTGTTGGCAACAACCGGCTGTCCATTGCCATCCAGCACAAACTGGAAAGCAAAAAAGGGTGTTTTTACATAGAACAGATCCGGCTCGCCATCTGCGGTCGGAGCATTGGTGCTGGTGTTACCTATCAGGGCAGCGGCGTCGTCTGTGCTCAGGCTTCCCAGGTCCCCGGTGCTCCAGCCGGTCCAGGCAGCCAGCTTGTTACCCCAGCCTCCGCCAATGTATCCATTGGATTGTTCATCAGGAAACCCCCTGACCACCCTGGAAATATTACCGCCCGCATCAAGCTGCCATCCAAGTCCAGCGCAGCCGGCGTATTCCTGTAGTTTAATGCCCCGGCCACCGGTATAATTCAACGAAACAGGAATCGTCAGTTCTTTCGAAGCGAGGTTACATATCCCGATATGCACCTGCGCTGTTCCGGTATAGAGGTCAACACCCACATTGGCATCTGCCTGGGTGGTGGCAGTTTTTCCTGAAAAACTATTATTGGCGGAAGGGAATGCCAGTGCGTTGGTAAATGACGATTGGGCCAATAGCCCATAATGTGCATGTAACAGCCATAGCAGTAAAAGTATTTTTGAAAGGAACGGACAGACATTGCCCTTGCGGGAATGAGAATAACGCATAAAAAAAGGTTTAATGGTCAGGAGTAAGTCCGTAAAGGACGTGGGCAGGATGTGATAATAAATCTACGAAGCTGGTTTGTAATATGATGTGGGGGCCAATAGGTGATGACGAAGCCAATGGGCAGTACAATAACGGCAGCTATAAGAAATATAAAATGGCAGGCATGTTTAAAAAGCTAATACTCGTTCTGTTTTGGATGATAGCCGGGTAGTGTATCCAGGTGTGTGGTGCATCGTTCATAAATCTTTCTTTTTTAAAAATCGGGTAAAATTACTTGCAGCTTTGTGGTTTTCTGTATCCTGTATATGTTGCGGTGTCTCGTCCAACTGATCTAATTTCTGTGCTATCTATTTTATAACTATTAAAACGCAACCACCTCCCAAAACGCCTTCTTGGGTTGCCGGTTCTGATCGAACAATAACGGATAGTTTTTGCGGCCGGCTACGGGATATGTATCCAGCCAGGTATACTGGTCAGAGATCCCCCAGCAGGTAACACCGGTGATCACGTTCTTGTAGTCACGGAAAATAGCGAACACCTTTTTATATTGCTCCAGTTGTTGTTGCTCGCGTTCTGGTGTGAAGGTATCCATATCAGTGGGCAGCTTTTTGCGGCGATTCTTTTCCCAGGGGTAAACAGATATGTCCAGTTCAGTGAACTGTACTTTCAAACCGAGTGACGAATATTTTTCAATGGCGGCACGCAACTCATTTTCATTGGGCTCGGTTAATGACCAATGCGCCTGTAATCCCACGCCATGAACGGGCACTTTGGCATCAACCAGTTTTTTCAACAGCTGATAGATGCGGTCTCTTTTCCCGGGCCGTTCGGTATTGTAATCGTTATAGAACAATACCGCATTGGGATCGGCTGCATGCGCATATTCAAACGCCTTGATGATAAAATCATCACCGCAGATCTGATACCATAAAGAATTACGTAAGATGCGGCTGTTGTCATCATCAACCGCTTCATTCACTACATCCCAGGCATAGATCTTTCCTTTATACCGGTTCACTACGGTGGTTATGTGTTCTTTCAAGCGATTCAATAATACTTCTTTGGTCACCGTATCACCTTCGGCATCTTTAAACAACCAGCGGGGTGTTTGTTCATGCCAGCAAAGTGCATGACCGCGTACTTTCAAACCATGCTTCTGTGCAAAGTTCACAATGGAATCGGCGACCACCCAGTTATACCGGTTCTCTTCCGGATGAATGGGCCCCATTTTCATAGCATTCTCAGGTGTAATACTATTGAACTGTTCTATGATGAGTTGTGCATCCGCACCGGAAAGCGAGCGCATATTCACTGCAGTACCGATGGGGAAATAATCCTTATAGTAGTCCTTCAGGCCTTTTGTAGCGTTTTGGCCGCATAAGGTAGCTGAAAGGAACAGTGTTAAACAGGAAAAAATTGCTTTTTTCATTTTGTTGTTTTATGGTGGTAAAACGACCTGTCAGGTCCGCAGCGGCAAGCTGATAATGCAAGTTGTTAAAGCGAACCTGACAGGTCTTACATTACTTCTTCATTTCTTATTTTTCATTCTTCATTTTTCATTTCCGCCGGTGGTCCGAGATAGCTTTTTCGTACCCCGCCCCAATCGATCACTATTTTCTGCAGCACAACACCGGGATCAACAGCCCAGATCTTCAAAGTATGATGGCCGGAAGTCTTCAGGATGTGTACGGATGTACTGATGCGGATATTATCGCTTACTGATCGTGACCATGCCCGTTCTGAATTATCTGCATGCAGGTTAATGAGCTGTGGCGTTTCATCGTTGAATGAAACGGCATACTGCAACCCGGCTGACTCATTGAATGGCAGGGTGGGAGAGCAGTACACCATCACTTTGGTGCTACCGCTATCTACCGTGTACAGGTTGTATTCAAGATGAGCGGCTGTTTTTTTCAATGGGAGCGTCCGTGCAAACGGTGGCATAATAGTAATACCGTTACCGGTGCGACCAATATCCTGTATTTCTTCCCATCGGCCGTTTTTTTCATTAACTGCTTTTGAATACTGGTCAGCCTCCATGGAGATATAACCATTGCTTTCAACGTAGGTCTGTTTTGATAGTTTGGGCGTCTTTCGTTTTTCAACGATCGCATAAACGGTCGCTTCCTGTTTATCAGGTCCGGTAATGGTAAGGGGGATGCGATGGGTACCGTAAGGAACATTCAGCCAGTTTACACCGATCCATATGCGTTGTTCTTTTTCAATTAGCCCGATGGCTGATGGAATATGCAACCAGGGAGTAGCCGTATGAATTCTATAAGTAAAAGGGGTTGTGCCCCGATTAAACAGGTCGACATAATATGTTTTCTGATGATGATAGTTAAATACAGGCAGGTTGGCCACGGCAGTATCATCGGGCCATACCGATTCTGAACTTTCAATGGCAACACCCATTTGGGCTTGCATAGATGGTGTAACTGTTTTTACTGCCGGCATTTTGTTTACCGGTGGTTGCTGCCAGTACGTGTAACCGATGTGCGTTTGGTCCATCATGTGTTTCCACTTACCATTTGCCATTACATGGTTGTAATAATGACTAAGCAGGGAATCGGCAATATATAATTCCCGAACACGAGCTGCCAGGTCATTGGTGGCCACGCGGCCCTGCTTCGCATATAAATAATTTTTGCCAGTGGTAACGTACAATTCATTCAGGTTGGCGCTGGCTTTTATGGGAAACAGCACCAGTTGATAGAATGCATCTTTATATTCAGCTGGTAACAACTGGTCAATTCTTTCGGCGTGGGATACCAATTTATTATAATCACGTACTACTTTTTCCGCTTCCTGATAATTCACCTGGCTGTAAGTATCCGGCGCCAGTAACTCGGGTTTGCGGCGACTGTTGTATTGCGTATACCTTAATAGTAGGGGCGTAATCCTGCTTGCATATGTTTCGCCAAACTGTTGTTTGGCCCAGGCAATGGTATATTCACGTGAACGGTCTCTTGTATATTTTGACGGCGCCCAGGCATAATCCAAAAAGAAAGAGATTGGCAACTCCATAGGCTTGAGATCGCCCACATTCACGATCCAGATGCGGTTTATGCCATATTCATGCGCCAGATGCATTTGTTCCCAGGTGCGTGAGATGGTATTGGTGTTGATCCATTTGTAATTGCGCGGGCCGCCTACATAATCAAAATGGTAATAAATACCATAGCCGCCGGCGCGGGCAGGGGTGTTGCGTTTAGGTAGTTTGCGAATGTTGCCCCAATTGTCGTCGCACAATAGTAAGGTGATATCATCGGGTACCCGCATCCCATTGTCGTAATAATCCTGCACTTCTTTATACAAGGCCCACAGTTGTGGCGTGGCAGTGGCGTCTTTTCCGGTCACCTGTGTAAGGATCTGCCGTTGATCGGTAACAATTCTTTCCAGCAATGAGATATTGCTTTTTTCGCTCATGGGCTCATCGCCATCACCACGCATGCCTACGGTAACAATACTTTCGTACGACCGGTTGCGGCGAATACCTGCTTCCCAGAATTTTTTCAATTGCAC
>DASUVL010000789.1:0-4560 GCA_036379015.1 Niastella sp. | reverse complement strand
GCCAGTTCTATTAATAGTGTAGATCCGCTGGTGATTGTAGATGGTATACCCTTATCAGATCTAAGTGCGCTGAACTCTATTAACCCCCAGGATATAGATAATATGAGCTTTTTGAAAGACGCTTCTGCCGCCATTTATGGTTCGCGGGCTGCCGGCGGTGTAGTATTAATTACTACCAAAAGAGCCAAATCGGGCAGACCCACTATTGAATATAACGGCTCCGTTTCTCAAAAAAGAATGGGTTTAAGGCCAGGGTTCTTAAACGGCGATCAATACGGCAAGTACATGCTTGAGGCTATATCCAATGCTTCACCCAACGGTGTAGCTGACCCAACCTGGATCTGGACTAAATATGCAAATGCCTGGATAAACAGACCGGATAGTTTATATATCGATAAAACCAGACCTGGATATACAGACAACATTGGTTTTTCTGACGTATTGGACTATACGTTTTTTGATACAAATCCTATTGATATTTTATGGGGCAATGGTAGAGCAATTTCCAATCAGCATGATATCAGTATTGCCGCCCGCACCGATAAAATGGGGTATCGTTTATCATTGGGTTATTTAAACGATGGCAGTATGCTCAAATGGGGCACCAACTATAATCGTCGTTATACCATAAGCCTTGCTCACGATTATACCTTCTCGCCAAAACTTAAGATATCAACCAATATCTCTTTGCAGAAAAATGATGTAGTGGTTCCCACCAGGCAGAATGTTATTGACTTTGGTTCGCAACCGGGTTTTCCTGTTGCAACCATAAATGGCAAACCCTATGCCTGGGGTACGCAGCCTGGCCGCAACTGGTTGCTTGAACTGGGTGGTGATAATAAAACCTTTGACACCAGGTTGTTTTTGAATACGAAACTGGAGTATAACATCTTTAAAGATTTAACTTTTATAGGACAGGCTGGTTACAACTGGTTCTCCAAAGATGGTCGTGCAGCATATAATTCCGTTCCACAGATATTCAATTATGCCGAAACCTATCAATACCAGGGCAACCCCACGCAGGCTCAATCAAATTATACGCGATCGAATAATAAAGATGCATATTATAATGTGAACGCTTATTTGCAGTATAAGAAAAGTATAAAGGATGTTCACAATATTGCTGTAACTGCAGGGACCAGCTATGAGCGCGATGAATATAATAGTTTTGGCACAACCACTACCTATCTCGCCAGTAATGATGTTCCTTCCCTTGGCCTTGGCATTGGAGATAATACCACCCGTACCAATGGTGAAGTTCAAAATCATTGGGCCCTTGCCTCTTTTTTTGGCAGAGCTAACTATACATATAACGACAAATACCTTTTTGAAATGCAGGGGCGGTATGACGGTAACTCAAGGTTTATTAAAGATAACAGATGGCTTTTTTATAGTGGCTTTTCGGCCGGCTGGCGCATTAGCCAGGAAAAGTTTATGCAGAACATTAAATTCATAGATGAATTAAAGCTACGTGCGGCCTATGGCACAGCAGGCGGGCAAGGTGGCAAAGATCCTCAGGGCCGGTTGCTTATAGGATATGCTGACTATATCCCCACCGTAAATATTGGCAATGGCGGTCCTGTTTTAGGTGGATATACATCCCGGAGCATAACTGCTGCACCTCCTTCAACCATAGTAGACTCCAGTAAAACATGGGAGAAATTGATAAACAAGAATATCGGGGTAGACTTTGCTGTTTTAAACAGACGGCTGACCGGTAGTTTTGATTATTTCTGGAAAGAAAATCAGAATATGTTTATTTTCCAGCAATCTCCTGCAGTATTGGGCGCCACTCCTCCTTATCGCAATATTGGAAGACTAAAAGTTTGGGGATGGGAAATGTCGATTGGATGGAGAGACAGAGTTGGAAAAGTTAACTATCATGTTGGCGGAACGCTTACAGATAACAACAATAAGATAGTAACCCTTTTAGGCGCTAATAATATTACCGCCGGAATGCTCAACATTCAGGGGTATGCCATTAACTCTTATTTTGGCCTCAAATACAATGGTCGTGTACAATCAGATAAAGATGTAGCTGATTATTCAAAATTTGTTCCGGGAAACAGTATCAGTATGCCTGGTGCAACGCAGATCATTCAAGGTATCAACATGTACCAGGATGTTAATGGCGATGGCAGACTTACCAATGCCGGCGCCAGCCAAAACAGGCTTGGAAAATTAGATGCCAATGGCAACCCGATCGGCGATGGAGATATAGTTCATTTGGGCAGAAGTGATCCACGATATGTTTTTGCCGTAAATATGGGCGCTGAATATAACAACTTTGATTTTGCTGTGGTTTTTCAGGGAGTAGGAAAAAGAATGATCTACAGGCGTAGCGATTGGAGCATACCGTTTGGAACTATCTGGCAGGGACACGGGGACTGGTGGGTAGGCAAAACATGGACACCCGATAATCCGAATGCAGAATTACCCATTTTAGCTACTGCAAATCAGGGTGGGTATGGAAACTATAATGGTTATAACTATCAGATCTCTGACTGGAGCATGCAAAATGGTGCATATGTTCGGTTGAAAAGCATCGTTCTCGGCTATACGCTTCCTCAAAGCATTTCTGTCAAAGCTAAAATTCAAAGATTGCGGGTTTATGTATCGGGCTATGACCTTTGGGAACGGACTAAAGTACAGGATAAATGGGATCCCGAACAAACCAACAATATCAGCGCCGGAGCTCAACGTTATCCTTTCTATCGATTGTTAACTTTTGGTGCAAACGTTACATTTTAATTTCCATGTCTGCAAAACTTTAAAAATCATGAAAAAAATAAAGTTGAAATATGGTATAATTATAATGGCTGCTTATTCCATAGCCATTATATCCTCCGGCTGTAATAAGGCGCTTGACTTAAAGCATTTAGACCAGGTTCCGGATGGTTCTTACTGGAACCAGCCGAATGACTTTAAATTAGCAGCCAATAATTTTTATGGCTACCTGCGTACTTTTAGCCAGGGAAACGGTGATGGACATGCTGGTAGTGATTTAGCTGCCGACCTGGGTGCTATTGCAAGAGGAACTAATACCGCTGCATCTTCAGATGGTAATTATAATACTGCCTACGCCTGGATACGCAACACCAATAACCTGTTGATAAAAGCGCAAGCCTATGCTAAACCTGACACGATTAAGCAATATGTGGCAGAAGCTAAATTCTTCAGAGCATATGTTTATTTCGACAAACTGCTTACTTCCTATGGCGGTGTTATTTTGATAAAAGATCTGCTAACCCTGCAATCTCCCGAATTAACAGCGGCACGTAGTACCCGCGAAGAGACCATAGATTTTATAATCTCTGATCTGGAAGCCGCTATTCCTAATCTACCGTTGGAAAGCGCAATACCTGTGGCCGATAAAGGAAGGGTAAGTAAGCAGGCTGCACAGGCTTTTTTGGGCAGGGTTTGCCTGTACGAAGGTACCTGGCAAAAATACAGGAACGGCGATGCAGCCCGGTATAATGCCTTACTGGATAAAGCCATCAGCAACACCAATGCTGTAATCACCAGCAATCAATATTCATTATTTAAACCCGCTGCTTTAGGTGATTCTGCGTTAAAGTACCTGTTTATTTTAGAAAACCAGCGTTCTAACCCTGCCAACATTACAAAATCGGCCAACAACGAATATATCCTGTCTGTACGCTATGAGTCAAACAATCTTTTAAAAACCATACCCAACCAGATTTCTTTTGGCGCTTTAGGGGCCGATATGAGCCGCAAAATGGCAGATATGTACCTGAGCAGCGATGGTTTGCCTATTGAGAAAAAAGGAGCCGCATTTAGCCGGGCAACCATGACATCTGAATATGAAAACAGGGATAACCGGATGCGATATTTTATGTGCGTACCTGGTTATCGTTACTGGCAAAACGCGGTTAACTATCATATTAACTGGGACTGGAGTGCCGAGGATATGAAAATGGCCCGTGCTCCGTTTGATCCATGGGCAAATGACCAAACAGGTTATAACAATCAGCAATGGAGCGCTGAAAGGCAGGTGCCGAATCACCAGGAAGGATACGACTATCCGGTAATCCGTTTGGCTGAAGTTTACCTCAACTATGCAGAAGCGGTATATGAGCGTAATGGAAATATCAGCGATGCTGATCTTGATAAATCATTAAACCTGGTACGTTTGCGCGTAAATGCCAGTATGCCTAAACTCAGCAATGGGTTTGTTGCTACCAATGGGTTAAATATGCGCGAAGAAATACGCAGGGAAAGAGCCGTGGAACTACAGGGAGAAGGCTTCCGTATGGATGATTTAAAACGGTGGTATATTGCCGTTGCCGAGTTAACCAAGCCTTTATTAGGTATTCGATATAAGGGTACAGAATATGAAACTAAATATCCTAACCTGAAAAAAACCTTAAACAGCGATGGCGATGTAATTGCCGATCCTGTGAGTCAACGAAAATTTGCTGAAAAGAATTATTTAATTCCATTACCCACCGATCAATTGCAACTTAACACCAATCTTGTACAAAACCCAGGTTGGTAAAAAATATCCCTGTGAAAACCATTTCATTCAGGCAGCATAAA
>DASUVL010000788.1:0-2393 GCA_036379015.1 Niastella sp. | reverse complement strand
TATTATTTTTGGGATCATGCGTGTTTACATAGATCTGCACACCACCGTTTTCCCGTATCCAGCCTATATTATCAATGAGCGGTGCAATTTTTACATTTACATAATCCGATGCATATTCTTTTCCTTCCCTTGTTTTTATGTAAAGCCGGTATTGTTGGCTGCTGTTGAGATTAATCAGGGTATTGATATAATTGCCGGCGCCATTTTCTGTTAGTGAATAGGACGTATTGTCGCGACCCTGTAGCCGTACCATGGCCAATGTTTCATTAATAAGTTTAGCTGTATCAGCTAAAGGAATGGATCGTGAAATGTGAATTTCAGCAGGCCCATTGGCGCTGATATATCCTTCTATTACCAGGTAACCGGTTACCGGTACGTTTACCGGCGGTTCATATTTTTCCTTGCAACAAAGCAACAATATCGTCAGGCAGCAGTATGCAATCTTTCTCATGTTTATATTGTTTAAAACCTGATATTAAAGTTTACAAAAGGAATAGCGTTTCCGAAAATGGATAACTTATAACCATTGATGGCCCCGTTTTCTGACACATAATAAACCGAGTATGGATTTTTTCTACCGGTGAGGTTGTATACACCTATCGTCCAGGAGTTATGTGTTTTTTGATGCACTTTATGGTTGCCTTCAATGTTCATCGACAGATCGGTACGGAAATAGTCGGGAATACGATACGCATTGCGATCGGCATATAAAGCGCGCCAGGAACCGGCATAATAAAAGCGCCCAATGGGTAATGTTATGGGGCGACCAGTGCTGTAAGTAATATTCATGGAAACACTGAACCGGTGGCTGAACCGGTAATTGCCTACCATAGTTATATCATGTGGTTTATCGTAGTTGGCGGGATAATAATTGCCACCATTGATGATCTCACCGGCGGTTGAATCATCCATTTTTAGCAGTATTCTCGACCAGGTATAACTGATCCAGCCATTTAATTTGCCGTTTTGTTTTTTAACTAATAATTCTACACCATAGGCTTTTCCTTTTGTGCTTATCACATCTGTTTCAATATGATGGTTCAAAACCAGCTGTGCACCGCTTTTGTAATCCAGGTAATTTTTTATACGTTTATAATATACTTCAGCAGACGTTTCAATAGTGTTTGATTTAAAGTTCTTATATAATCCAAAAGAAACCTGGTCGCCATATTGCGGTTTGATATTTGGATCACTGAGCTTCCAGATATCAGTAGGCGAAATGGCAGTAGTATTTGATAAAACATGAATATACTGCCGCAATGAATTATAGCCTGCTTTTAGGGAGAAGCTGGAGGTGAGGCTATAACGGATCGCCATCCTGTATTCAGGCCCGTGGTACGTGTGGATGAATTTATTTTTTTCGTAGGTTTTTGACTGAACCAGGTTATTTTCTGTAATGGGTAACCCGGGTGTATACTCGTTCACCGTTTTGGGACCCAGGAAATTGTATATGGAATAGCGAAGCCCTGCCTGCAGTGAAAGCGCATCGGTAATATTCCATTTTTCACTGATGTAGGCAGCGCTTTCCAGGGCATGTTCTGCTTCCATGTTATCTCTTACTACCAGCGATTGCTTGCTATTAGGTTCATAAGTACCAGGGTGTAAACGGTAGCGAATGGAACTGATGCCAAAGTCAACGGTGTGGTTGGCATTGATATACCAGTTGAAATCGGATTTGAAATTATATTGGTTGATGTCAAATTTCATCTTATAGGCAAACAAACTGTCTTTATCGCTGTAAATGCTGTAATTGTAATGATCGTAACCACCGGTAAGCACCATGGTGAGTTTGTTTGAGAAAGTATGTTTCCACTTTACAGATACATTACGATTGGCATAACCATATGTAGTATCGCTGTTTAAATTAAACCGGTCTTTGCTCAGATAGCCGGTTATATACAGGTTGTTCTTTTTGTTGAATTGATGGCTAATGTTCAGGTTCACATCATAAAATGAAGCCTTGCTGTGTTTATATTCGCTGGGTAAAAATTGAAGTAACCAGTTGGCGTAAGTAGTTCTTCCACCAAGGATAAAAGATGTTTTATCTTTTTTTATCGGTCCTTCAATGGTAAAGCGGCTCGTCAGCAAACCAATGCCAGCGGTTCCGGCAAAATTTTTCTTATTGCCTTCGCGACTGCTGATATCCAGCACCGAAGCAAGCCTACCGCCGAATTTGGCGGGTATGCTGCTTTTGTATAATTCCACATCTTTTACTACTTCGGGGTTGAATGCTGAGAAGAATCCAAAAAAGTGCGACGGGTTATAAATAGTAGCATCGTTAAAAAGTATCAGGTTTTGGTCAGCTGATCCGCCCCGTACATTAAAACCGGTGCTGGCTTCACCTACTGATTTTACACCGGGCAGCATGAGCACGGCTTTTAAAATGTCAGCTT
>DASUVL010000787.1:0-4242 GCA_036379015.1 Niastella sp. | reverse complement strand
AGCTGAGCCGTCTGCCCGTAATGGGGTCTACCGGCACTTCCTTGTCGGTGGCAAATACGCCATTGATCTGGTATACTTTGTAATTGAACAAGGGTTCGCCATACGTAAGCGTTTGCTGGAACCAGGATGGACCAAAAATGAAATCGCGGTTACCATTTGGCAGTTTCGTGATGTAATTGTCATTGAAGGAAATGTTGAAATTGGTATTCCACTGGAATTTCGACTGGCCCGGCATATTGCGGGTATTCAACCCGATCTCCAACCCGCGGTTGCGCACATTCACATAATTACCGCTGTAGTACGCATACCCGGTGCTCACTTGCGCGGGAATGTTCCAGAAGTATTTGTCATTGGCATCTTTCTGATACCAGTCTACCACCAGGGTCGCGCGATTGTTGAACAATTCTATATCGGCGCCGATATCAACCTGCGGAAACTTTTCCCACCGCACGTTATCACTGCTGCTGAATCCGGTATTATAAATTTCGCTGTTATAGGGAAAGGGCGAGATCACCGGCGTACCATTATAGGAGGAAGGTGTACCGGCCAGGTATACCCAGGAACCGGAACTGGCCAGCGTACCCGTAGTGCTCCGCAGGTAGCTGGCATCGTTATACAGCGCCTGGTATTTGGCGTACCAGCTGCCGGGATCGTTTCCTGTAACGCCCCAGCTGGCCCGCACCTTCATAAAGTTGATGGCTTTTTTAAATGGTTCGAAGAAGGGTTCGTCCGAGGCGATCCAACCCACCGATACCGAGGGGAAGGTGCCCCAGCGGTACGAGGGACTGTAAATACTGCTGGCATCGCGCCGGAACGAGGCCGTGAGCAGGTACTTGCCTGCATAATCGTACAACAGGCGACCGTAGTACGACACAGTGGTTTTGCGCGCGTTGTTGGTAGTTACATACAGGTTGGCGCCGGAGGGCACCGTTTGCAGCGTATTGATACCTGTTACACTGATGCCCTTGGCCCAGGCATAGGTCTAATATTGTTTATTGTTATAGGAACTGGTACCCGCCGCTATGGCGAAATGGTGATCCTTAAAATGGTTATCGTACGTAAGATAATTTTCGAACGACCAGCCGGGATTGGTGGCATTGATGTCGTAAGCGGTGTTTTGCAGTCCGTTCAGTTCCTGCGGGGAGAAATAGGCGTATTTGTCGTTGTAGTTGGTGGCGCTGAAATTACTGTTGAACGTAAGGTTGCGCACAATGGTATCTACCAGGTTGATCGATCCCACGAGGGTGAGGATACGGTTATCGTCGTAATAACCTTTATCGCCTTTGTAGACGGCTTCCTGCTCCGGCGAGAGCTGCACAAAGGAAGAAGGGAAGTTCCAGGAATTGAACAACGCACCGGTTGATCCCCCTACGCCATGCTTCCGTTTTTCGGAACTGATCATGATATCGGCGGCAATGCTCATCCGCTTCACCGGTTTGATATTCACATGCAGGTGCGGCGCCAGACGGCGCAGACTGAACCCATTGATAACCCCCTGCTCATTATAATGATTGAACGAGAGCCGGTACGAATTGTTATTGCCGAAAAACCCGGCCACAGAAACATCCTGACTGGTTACCATGGCATTGTCGCGCACGAGCAAGCCCTGCCAGTCTACCCGATTGTTGAACGCCGGATTCAGACTATCTGTTATCTGTATAGGTACTTGTCCCTGCTGAAAATTGGCATAGGGTAATTGTGCATGCAACAGTTCCAGCTTCAATGCACGTTCTGCATTACCGATGTATACATCCCGGAAGGCCGGACGGGTGGTTACGCCCCCATACGCCGATACCGTCACCTGCGGTTTGCCGGCTTTGGCGCTTTTGGTCTTGATGATGATGACGCCATTGCCGGCACGCGCGCCATAGATGGCCGAAGCCGATGCATCTTTCAGCACGTCGATGCTTTCAATATCATTGGGATTGATGAGACTGAGCGGGTTGCTGTTGCTGTAGGAGCTGCCGATGGCGTTTACGTCGTAAATGACGCCATCGATCACATAGAGCGGACCGGTATTACCTCCATTGGCATTGTTGTAATCGATATTCGTAGCGCCGCGGATAACAATGCTGGGTTTGGCGCCCAGTTCACCAGTGCTGCTGAGCACACTCACACCGGTCAGGCGGCCCTGCAGCGTTTGGTCGAAGCTCGATTGCGGGATGTTGGCAATCTCTTTTCCGTTCACGCTGGCTACGGCGGCGGTCACATTGCGCCGTTTCTGGCTTTGGTAACCGATCACCACCACATCGCCCATGGCCCGGTCGTCGGGCGACAGCTTAATCGTGAGTGCCTTGCCCGCCGAAGCCTTGGCGAAGGCGGGCACTTCCTGTTTGGTATAACCGATAAAGCTGATGAGGAGGCGGCCGCTGGTGCCCCGTAGTGTTATGGTAAACCGTCCATCGGAACCGGTAGAAGTTCCATTATTCTGTTGACCTTTTTCGGTGATGGAAGCGCCGGATACCGGGTTGCCTTTTTCATCGGTAATGAGGCCGGTTACAGTGCGGGAATCCTGGGCTAATAGCGGTGGTAACAGCCATAGGAACAACGAGGCAAATAGCAACATCGTTCGTGCTAGTTGTGTCATAGCAGATAAGTTTGGTTAATATGTATATGCAGTTAATGGGCAGGGACCGCAGACATTACGTGTAATGCCTACAATTAAAAATACTTTTGTTTGGGGGAATGCAACTAACGGAAAATGGTGGAGTGTTAACCGAAATTAGCCGGTTTAGAAACAGATGAATATTGAATATCCAATGTTGAATGTTGAAGTGGGATACAGGGAAATGAAAAATGAAGAATGAAGAATTATAAATAAGAAAGGGAATACAAAAACAAATACCAGGGAAATGAATAATGAAAATTACAAATAAGGAATGAGAAAGTTGGGGATACATTAATTGACGGTAATCAATTTCCATGGGGACATAACGCACACTTATCGTATATAACACACACATGGCTGTCTCAATAAAGCCATTTAGAATAAAGAATGCCGTACAATTTATGCGCACAGTATTTATACCATACACATAGAAAGTGTATAACTACTCAATAGATTTTTTTTTGAAGATATCCGTTTACTTTATAGCTTTGAATTTATCGCTCATTGTCAACAACGATTGCCTTATTCTTCTGATCACCTTTACCTATTACCGTTTCCTACCTGGAATGATGTGTACCCAAGATACTATTACTTAAAAAAAACAATTTTTACGTCGGTTATTCAAATTATAAATATCACCACAATTAGGTATTGATTGTATTTTAAATATCATGTAAATTCGCAAATGCAACTAAGCGATAATTGATTTTGTGCAGAGAATTGTATATAAAATTACCCAGATAAAAATCTTTCCTGATAAGCATATTCCTGGTGAAAAAATCTTGGTTATAATCTTCGAAAATCTGGCATCATAGTCCACTTCGAGTAAGTCTCACTCTTGATTAGTAGAAAGGCCGGGCAGCGGTCCTTAAAATTTAACATCGCCAATACACCAATGGCAATACTTTGACCTGTTCACAAAATGGGGAGGCCATGTATTGTATTGCCGGTAAGTTCTTTAAAATACTGAATACAATAACATTTGGAACGAGCCACAAAGGGGCCTTTGGACTTAAACCGAAGTAATTGATTTATGGAAAGCGCTTCGAAAAAAACAAACACTTCGAACGGTAATCAAACATCAATCAAGGATGAAAAGTTGAAAAAGCCAGGAAAGCCCCGCGCGGTGAGAACTAAAAACAAGGGTAACATCGCCATTAAGGTTCTGTTACCCCTTGTTTTCTTGATGGTCACCAAAGTAACCATTGATTCGTGGTGGTTATTTTGCTTTTTCGTGTTAATTCTAACATTGATCTTGCTAATCTGGAAGGATTAACACTTGCGCGCGCAAACCCACACGATTACCAGGTTTTTCAACCAGGTTCATTTAGGTAGGCAGGTAGCCAACTGTCCCGGCTACCTCCTGCCATCAATGATTTTTTAAAATTTTGTGCATCACACATCATCTATATCATTGCCTCTGCAGGAAAATATTAATGAGGATTTTAAATAGTATAAAAGCTGAGCGGACTCTACTCCGCTCACCATAGACCTTAAGGCAAGGTTACTTTATGATATCAAATTCTGAACCAGTCTACAAATCTATACACGCGGTATCTTTCTTTTACTGTATTCACACGCTGGTGTGCTGGTCATTTAATCAGGGGGTATACTATTGGAAGTCATTAGGGGGT
>DASUVL010000786.1:0-8120 GCA_036379015.1 Niastella sp. | reverse complement strand
ACCAGGCATTTGCATTCTATAACGGCGGTCAAATTCAGCAATGGCAGGCAGATAACCGCTGGACGGAAGCAAACCCCAACCCCAACGCCAAATACATAAAACTCACCAGTTTGAACATGGGAAGCGGTACCATTCAAACCTCTACATTCTGGAACAGAAATGCCAGTTTTGTGCGGGTGAAAAACCTGCAACTGGGCTATTCATTCTCCAATAACCTCATTCAGAGAATGAAAATAAACAGGCTCAGAATATTCTTCAGCGGCCAAAACCTCTTTTCATTAAACCATTTTTACAAAGGCTGGGATCCGGAAATGAGCCAATCAACCGGTGATAACTCACCTTTTTATCCCATTACAAGTGTTTACACATTTGGCGTTAACCTACGGTTTTAAGCTGATCTGAAAACACCTGCATTTCACTTTCAAAAATATTACAATGAAAAAGAGAAATATAAATCGCAAACGTAACATATGGATGATGCTGGCACTGGCGGGTATGCTTTCAACAGGATGTAAAAAAGATTTTTTCAATAAACAACCGCTCGACGCTGTTTCTGATGCCACCTTTTGGAAAACAGCAGAAGATGCACAGCTAGCCCTTGTCGGTTGCTATAATACCGGAAACGCCGGTTGGCGGGGGGAAGATTTCTGGACGCCACGCGCCTTGCTGTATCTCGATCTGATGGCAGGGAACGGTTCCGAAAAAGAGCTTATCCCCGATCATGTAACAGATGGCACTTTGACATCTACCTACTGGGAAACGGGCGCGTACTGGCAGCACTCGTATGAAAAGATAGCTACCTGCAATAACTTCCTCGATCATATTGACAATATCAGTATGGACGCATCTCAAAAAGCCATTTACATAGCTGAAGTACGAACTTTACGCGCATATGAATACTTCAACCTGGGTTTATATTGGGGCGATGTTCCATTAACCAAACACGTACTCACAACAACAGAGGCTAACAGTATTTCACGCACGTCAAAAGCCGAAGTATGGTCGTTTGCCGAAACGGAGTTAAAAGAAAGTGTTGCAGTATTACCTAAAACCCGCCCGGTCAGTGAAAATGGCCGCATAACCGCCGGTGCTGCACTCGCTATTTTAGGACGCCTGCAAATGGCGGAAAAAAAATGGAGCGATGCTGCGGCTGCCTATAAAACGATTATTGACAACAATACATACAATATTGATCCGAAATACAAAGAACTGTTTTGGGTAGCAGGTGAATTGAGCAACGAAATCGTTCTCAGTTCACAATACCAGGAGGATGATTATAGCCATGTTTTATTACAATACCTATATCCCGAAACCTGGGGCGGCTGGCACCAGTTCTCGCCATTTAACGAACTGGCAAAGGAATTTGAATGCATCGACGGCAAAACCACAGATCAGTCGCCGTTGTTCAATCCGAACAATCCATACAACAACAGGGACCCAAGGCTGGATTATACCCTGATGATCTCAGACCGCACAGTATTTAAAGGACAAACGTACAAAGCACATCCTGACTCTACATCTTCTCCTGACAGAATGAACAAATACGGTGTCTGGAGCGGTTACTGTATCAACAAATTCATGGATCCCAATTTCCCGGGCAATCTGATGAACTATGGCGGCAACTGGAGCATCATCAGGTATGCAGAAGTTTTATTAGGCTACCTTGAATCAAAACTGGAATCAGGCGCAGCAATTGATCAGTCGTTGCTAGATCAAACGATCAACAAAGTACGCGGACGGGTATCCGTAGGTATGCCACCGGTAACTACAATTGACCCAACCGCCCTGCGAAAGATCATAAGAAGAGAAAGACGCGTTGAATTTGCATTTGAAGGACTGAGGTATTACGATATCCTCCGGTGGGGCATAGCTGCCGATGAATTAAACCGGCAGTTTACCGGCATGAAACTGACCAATACCCCAGCCGGGTATACTAAGTTTCCGATCGACAGCGAAGGATATTACCTGTTACAAAAAAGGAATTTTAAAAAAGGGATAAATGAACTTTGGCCAATTCCACAATCGGAAAGGGATATCAACAAAAAGCTGACTCAGAATGACGGGTATTGATATTTAAACCAAAAACAACTAACAAATGAATAGACGGAAATTGATAAAAGGGATGGCAGCTACATTACCTGCCTGGTGGCTTTCAAAAGCATTCGGCGAACCATTGCAGTACTTTGACACATTCGGGGAGCCTGGTGAAAAAATGGCCAAAGGCCCATTTAACCCCACCTGGGATTCGCTTGAAAAATATACTGTACCCGACTGGTTTCGCGATGCCAAATTTGGTATGTGGGCCCATTGGGGTGCGCAATGTGCACCGGAACATGGCGACTGGTACGCCCGATTCATGTACGACGAAGGAAATGAGCATTATAAATATCACCTCGAAAAGTATGGACATCCGTCAAAAGTGGGGTTCAAAGATGTTATCAATACATGGAAAGCTGAAAACTGGAACCCCGACCAATTGGTAGAATTGTATAAAAAAGCGGGCGCACAGTACTTTGTAGGCATGGCCAATCACCACGACAATTTCGACAATTACAACAGTCGTTACCAACCGTGGAACTCCGTTAAAATGGGACCGAAAAAAGATCTCATCGGAGGATGGGCGAAAGCCGCCAAAAAACAGGGATTGCGGTTTGGCGTTAGCGTGCACGCAGCGCATGCCTGGTCGTGGTACGAAACAGCGCAAAGAAGCGATAAAAGTGGTGCGATGGCCGGCGTACCATATGATGGCAAATTAACAAAAACCGATGGCAAAGGCACCTGGTGGGAAGGTTTGGATCCGCAGCAATTGTATGCGCAAAACCATGCGCTTAGTGCTGGCAGCGAAAACGTTCATAACATCCACAAACAATGGCACTGGGGTGAAGGCGTTATCGTTCCGGATAAAGCATACTGCGAAAACTTCTATAACAGAACGGTTGACCTCATCAACAAATACCATCCCGACCTCGTATATTTTGATGATACCGCATTGCCTTTATGGCCCATTAGTGATGCGGGTCTGCGTATTGCGGCACACATGTATAACGAAAGCATCAAAAGGAACGGAAAACTGGAAGCCGTTATAAATGGCAAGATACTCGATGAAAAACAACGTAAATGCATGGTATGGGATATAGAAAAAGGCGCCAGCAATAATATAGAACCCCTGCCCTGGCAAACCTGTACCTGTATTGGCGGCTGGCATTACGATCGCCGTATCTACGATCGTAAGGAATATAAAAACGTCCGCGACATGGTGAACCAGTTGGTAGATGTAGTAAGTAAAAACGGTAACCTGCTGCTGAACGTACCGGTTCGCGCCGATGGCACAATAGACGAACAGGAATTAGCCGTAGTGCAGGATATTGGTAAATGGATGGCCGTCAACAGCGATTCCATATTCGCTACAAGGCCATGGAAAGTATTTGGCGAAGGCCCATCTATTGCTAAAGCCAAACCGTTAAACGCGCAGGGCTTCAATGAAGGAGCGGCCCGGCATTTTACGGCAGAAGATTTCAGATTTACGCAAAAAGGCAATGTATTATACGCTACCTTTTTTGGCTGGCCCGAAAATAAACAGGTGCTTGTAAGATCCCTTGCATCTGGTTCGCCACAGATTGATAACAAAAAAGTAACGGAAGTGAATTTACTGGGGCATAAAGGTAAGCTGCAATGGGCACAGGGTGCAGAAGGTTTGCTGGTAAAGCTTCCGGATAATAAACCCTGTGACAATGCTTTTGCATTGAAAATTTCAGGCATTACCGGATGATCAAATTTCAACTAATGCCGCAGCAGTCAATTCTTACGCACTTCCGATTATCGCGATAATAATTTAAAGCCGCAGAGTATCTACGCTCTGCGGCTTTCTTTGCCCGGCAAAGGACTCATCATTTTGAAGGTTCATAGCGAAATATTTAGCTTTTTATAGCTAAACAACAAAACTTTGAATTCGTTCCAAATCGGACGCTGGGTACAGGTCCGACGTTGTTACAATATCAAGATCAGGTTTGAATATCTAACAGGCGTTCAAGCTTTGAAAAAGTATTTTGCCATCCCTTTGCATAGCCATGTTTTGAACCACTGCCGAGATTCTTATGTTCGAACTGCATTCTGGTAGATCTGCCCTCTGGAGTTAGCAACAAAATAATAAAAGACTCGACACCAGGTTCGTTTTTCCACTGCCAGCTAAAAGTCAACTTACTTAAAACTCGTACCTCGTCATAAATTCCACTGCAAGTATGCTCGGTCAGATCAGAGTCCTGGAATGTTATTTCAAAGTATCCTCCAGGTCGTACATCAAGTGTTGCTTTCAAGCCTTTTCCTTTAGGGTCGGATCCAAACCAGTTCATTATTAGATTTGGATTTGTCCAGGCTTCCCAAATTTTTTCTATAGAGCTCTGGAAAGTTGTTTCAATAAATATTGAAGAATCTTCTGTTGCCATGCTTTACCTTTTGCTTCTAGATTGCTTTCGTATTTTATTTAAGCGTTCATCAAAGTTTCAATATCAAACTTTGTCATTTTCATAAATGCATCTATAACTTTTGGCGCTTTGTTGGGGTCGGACATTAGTTCTCCTAAAACAGCAGGTACAATTTGCCAGGACACACCATATTTATCATCAAGCCAGCCGCATTGATTGTAAACCCCACCTTCGCCCAATTTTTCCCAATAATGGTCTATTTCCTGCTGTGTTTCGCAGGTGATAACGTAAGAGTTTGCAGGCGAAAACCTGTATTGCGGCCCACCATTTAGTCCCATAAATTTGTTTCCATTCAGTTCAAAATTAACTACCATTGGATTTTCTGAAGTGATCTTTGAATTTGGGAAAATGCTGCAATAATGGTCTGCTGCGGCTTTGGCTTGTCCATCAAACCACAGGCAAGGGTAAATGTTGTTCTTTTTCATTGTAGTTCTTTTATATTTTTTTTTTTAGGCACAAAACTACTTTTACCAATAAAACTAAAATAGAACAAAGCCGACAAAATGAATGGAGAGGAGGGTAAAGATGTTTTCTCAAAATGCGGTTCTTCTTTCGGCCTCTGGAAATGCAAGTCGATGTGTCGAATGACAACATTTATCAAGCTATTTTTTAACTGGTGTCAAATGCGTCAAAACACAAAGCCACCTGTCGTTTTCTTTTTTATAAACGTCTGTAATCCACTCGTCTGCTTCTAAAGGTTGTCCCTGCCAACTTCCTGTATTTTGCCCTCGTCCTGTTACCAAAGCAATGTCGCCATAAACTTTTACTCTCAATATTTGCTTTGTCATTGTATTGTGGGATAGCAACCCTTGTTCAAGTACACGAAAAAATCCCTCTTGCGGAATAATTCCTCCCTGGCTGTCAACAAGCACCCAGTCTTCAGTTACACATTTTTTTATTTCGTCCACCTTATTTGAGATAACTGCTTTGTTGAAGTCGTCCTCAATTTCTTGAAATGCTGAAATTAATTGTTCGTCTTTCATATTTAAAGTTTAATTACGCCTTGCGAACTTAGGAATAGATTATAAGATTGGAGAGGTGTTAAGCGACAATTTAGGGGGTAAATTGCGACATAATAACATTAACTTTTTTTAGTAAGTCTTTATTACAGTTGTGGAGGCACCTCAGCGTAGTTTTAAGATCTTTATGCCCTGTGATCTGTTTACAGTAAGAGTATTTAAAGACAGGAAATCAGGTTATATTATAAAGCACACCGCTAAAGGTAAGTATGATCAACAGGGTGATCACCCCTCCCATCAGACAGATGCCAATCGTTTCATTCTTATACTTCCGCGACAATTTTGCTGCGGCTATGGCATCTGGCATCGTTTCAATATATTCCAATCTTTTTACGTAATGTACGCAGGCGATATGTGCAAACACGCATACCAATGACAACGTGTAATAGGGAATGAAAAACAATTTTTCAGGGTACCTGTTTGCCACGCCAGCAGCAAAATAAAAATCCGTTTCTACTATCCACTTATAACGACCGAGCAAAACGGCCGCCACATGATAGATCATGAAAAAGGAGAGATATAACCCGCTCAATATCTGTATAACTACATACATCGGCTGTCTTATAAAACCTTTCTTAATAACCAGGATTATGCCGCTTATTACCTGGAACACAACACTCGACAATAAAAGGATCTCTATTGGCAAAAACCTGTACACATAGCGGAACAGGTTCATTACTGTTATGTGGAGCGCAGGACCACCCAAAGCAAAAAGGTGATTTACTATATGCAGCCCCAGGAATGAGGCAATGATAATGCCTGAGAGCCTGTGCAGTTTCTTTATGGTTATACTCATAAATTAAGCCGGGTAATGCCGGATCGTATAGTTGGTTGACGGGAACGCTACGCTGTAAATTCCGTTCATTCCTGCCTGATAGCCGCCGTCATTTTTTGGTTAGCTGCCCTGTAAGCCTGCCAGCTAACGGTTAGAATTGTTATAATAAAAGTAGCGCTGCCTGCCAGCATAAATACCCACCAACTTATTGTTGTTTTATAGGCAAAATTTTGTAACCAGCCGCTTTCAGATGGGTATTTGCAGGGAGGTCTGCATACACACCTGTTACTTCAACCGGCATGCCTTCATTTACCTTAATGATCTTACCAATAGCATTTTCTTTTCCAAAAAGGCTCCTTGCTTTAAGCGAAGAAATAATTGCTGTCAGTGGCCGGGTAAAATCTGCTTTACCTTGTTCAAACTGAAGAGAAAATACTTTATCAAAGCCTTCATCTACCCAAAGAACAGGCTGGGCATTAAATGACAGGTTATTGCTTTTTATAAGACAGGACTCAAAATAGGTGATCGTATTTGCTTCTACTTCCGGAATTTGGTCCTTGGCAAAAAAATATAAGGCCCGGGGAGTTTGCGCACCTTTAAATATTTGCTGCCCCTTTTTATCGAGTGTTAAATTTACCCTGTATATCTGCTCACTTCCCTTGAAGAAAGTATCATAAGAGTTTTCGTACAAATAATAGTGAATGATGAACAGGAACGCCGTTAAACTGATGGCAAGTCCTAAAAGGTTGATCAAGGCAACCGCTCTGTTCTTAAGCAGGGTTCTTATGGCAGTAAAGAAATGAATACGTAACATGTTTGTTTCTTATATAAAAAAATGCCAACTTTTATCACCATTGACTATCAACGAAAACTCCTGGATATGCGTGACCTTATTGTTCGGTTTTGATATCCAGGTGTACGGTTTCGATGCACCGGCCAAACAAACATGATCTTTTATTCTTTCCAAACCAATACGCCGGCCGGTTTCAATATTTTTTCACCTACCAATATTTTTCCAGTCTCCGGAATATTCATTGTATAATTATCTGAAGAATAATTTACAGCAACATAAAAACCATTTCGCCAGTAAACGTATACGCCCTGCGGATAATCTTCAACAGTAGCGCCCGCACCCGTATACATATCACGCAAAATATCTTTTTCCAGTTTCGAATCGTCTGTATCTACGCCAATGTACGTTACGGTTCCTTTACCAACCTTGTGGTTCACGACAGCAGCTTTACCTTTGTAAAACTGGTTGTCATACGTTGCCAATACTTCGGTATTCTTATCAGCGATCAATAGATCAGCCCAGTTATTCCAGTTGTAATGAGCCGATTTGCTGAGAATATCGCCTTTGGCGTAATTCGAAAGCATATCGGTTGCTTTAACCTGCGCCCCGATAAGCCGGGAAATAGGAGCAGCCAGTTCTGCCTCCCAAAAGTGCCCCCTGCGATCTTTGGTTGCTGTTCGGCAGGTAATAATTAATTGCCCGCCGTTAGCCACATACTCATTCCATCGCTGAACCAAAACAGTATCCACCATTTCGTATGCCGGAACAATTACAAACTTATATTTCGACAAATCGGTCGTTTCCGGGATTATATCGACCGGGGCACCAAATGACTTTGCTATTTCCAGGAATTTTATCGGATAGTTCCATGCGTCCCATTGCCCGGTCTGCTTTTGCCTGTCTATGGTCCAGTAATTTTCAAGATTGTAAAGAATAGCTGTTGACCTTGCAGCCAGTTTTTCAGGCATCGTAACACCTGGTTGGAATTGTTTGCGGAGTTCTTTTATTTCTGCCATGAATTGCATATAATCCTCCCCGCCTGGCGAAGGCGT
>DASUVL010000785.1:0-14144 GCA_036379015.1 Niastella sp. | reverse complement strand
GTAGTGTTTCCCTAGGGAAGGGGTAGTGTTTGGGTAGTCAAAAAGCGGCACAGGTACGAACATGAAACGAGCCGGGTTTTGCAGATTCGTGCCCTGGGAATGATACGTTGGCTCTACCCGCTCATATTCAATGTTTTTATAGGATGTTAGTGCACTGTTAAGGAATGGGAATTGAAAACCTTCAGGCATTGCCTTTGTTTTGAATATAATATTCAGGGATGTTAAAATCAGATCAGATATGAAGAAAATAGTAATTCCTGTGCTATTGGCAACAGGTATACTGGCAATGACCAGTTGCAAGAAAGACCCGGTTAAAAATCTTTCGGGTGATGAAGGGCTCATTTATATCACCAAACACTCCGATTCGGTTAGTTTCAATACGTTCCGAACGTTTAGTATTGCCGATTCGGTAGCCGTTATCAGTAACAACAAGCTGGAGGGAAAAGTACGCACCGATGTAGATGCCGCCTATATTAATGCGGTTAAAGACCAGCTCATACAACGCGGATATACGTTGGTAGCCAAGAATCAAAATCCTGATCTTGGGATAACCATCAGCCGCATTTATAATACCTCCACAGGGGTATTTGATTATGGTTCTTACTGGGATCCCTATTACGGGTCGTACTGGGATCCGTATTATTGGGGATATGGCGGGTATGGATACTATTTCCCGTCCTATTACTATGGCTCCTATTCCATTACCGAAGGGGCGCTGTCGATTGACATTTTTAATTTAAAAGATGCCAAAGAAACCAACAAAATAAGCAGCATATGGAATGGCCTTATCAGGGGCTCGGGTGTTTTTGGTGTTTCCACGGCCGCTAATGGCGTGAAAGCGCTGTTTGATCAGAGCACTTATTTTAAAGCATCGTGATTCTATTTTCATTTATGAATTTAAAAGATTAAGATATGAAAACGCAGTTGAGCATGGCTATGCTTTTGACAATCAGCCTGTTGTTTTTTGCGTCTGTTCCGTTTACCGCCAGCGCACAGGAAAGGGAATTGCAATTCGACATAAATTATGCTATAGGCATACCTGGTGGATCTTTTAAGACAGACGCTATGGATAAAACCTCCTTCCGCGGGTGGACGGCCAACCTGATGTATAATATAACCGATAAAATTTCAGTAGGATTGGGTACCGGTTTTCAGGATTTTTATCAAAAATATCCCCGCAGCGTGTACAAGTTAAATGAGGGGGGAGAAGTATCGGCCGTATTAACGAATTCTATACAAACCATTCCGATACTGGCCCAGGTTCAATATCGCTTTTTACCGGGTAAAATGGTACAGCCATATGTTGGGGTAGGTGTGGGTGGAAATATGATCGTGTTTGATCAATACCTGGGGGAGTTTGAAAATTCAAGATCCGATTTCAAATTCGCAGCTCGTCCTGAAGCAGGCTTGTATGTTCCTTTCAGGAAAGACGGGCCGGCGGGCATTCATATTTTCGGCGCCTATAATTACATGCCATATAAAACCAATGGTATTGATGATCTTAGTAATTGGGGAGCAGGAATTGGGGTAAAGTTTCCGTTGAGGTAGCCAGGGTCAATGGTGAATGGTCAATCGCAGGCATAAATTTTATGGCTTGCCTCGATATACAGGCAGGCCATTTTTTCATAAACCTCCGGTTACAGAAAGGTATGCTTTCCAGCCTTTTGCCGGTTATGACATTTAGATAAAATATTTGAGCTTTGAAGTGGGGAAATCTATTCACCATTCACCATTGACCATTCACCTAATTCAATTGTGGATCAACAGGAAAATTGGCCATCATTTCATAATCCCCGCCGAGGTGTTTCAGGGATTCCTTCCATATTTCATCGGCTTTGCGGTGAAAGACCAGCTTTCGGGTGGCCTGAGCGGTAAGCCATGATTTCTCCTTCAATTCATCATTCAGCTGGCCGCTGCCCCAGCCCGAATAGCCTATAAAAAAGCGGATCTTTGTTGTATCTATTGAGCCTGCCTTAATGAGAGTGATGGCTGTTTCAAAATCGCCACCCCAGTAAATACCGTCCAGTACTTCGTAACTGCCAGGTATCAGATCGGGGTATTGGTGTAAAAAATGAATGGTATCCATTTGAACCGGTCCGCCATAAAAAACAGGAAGTTTAAGTTCATCCAGATCGTTCATCAGTTCATTTAAGGTGTGCCCAAATACCCGGTTTATAACAAAACCAAAGCTGCCCTCATCCTGGTGATCGCATAAGAAAACCACTGTGCGGCTGAAATTAGGGTCCTTTAAAAAAGGTTCTGCAATAAGTAATATACCTGGTCCTGGTGTTACCATATCCTAAATTAGTACTTAAAACGAGTAACCAAAATGATTGTTCAAAAAAATTAGGGATTCAATAAAACTTTTCTAAGTTAGTGCCGCTATATTGTGGTGCTAACTTGGTAAATCTAAGTTAAACCATGGTAACTAAATCTGTGCCATAAGGGGTTACTAAATTCGTTTACTAAATTTGCCGGTTCAAATTATCTGCTATGAGATGTTGTACTTCCCCAAAATTAGGAAGGAGTATGTTGTAAAGAAACCGGTAGATAATGACAGCAACGGCGATATTAAAACCATATAATTTGCAGTTAAGGAAAATTTTTCCTGTTATTATTGTGTTGATCAGCTTATCGCTGATAGGAACAATTTACGTACAGTACAGCTGGCTTCGCACCATGCTGGTCGACAAACACGAAGAGTTTAAATACAAACTCATTCGCGGTATTAATGATGTGGGTATAACATTGATGGAGCAGAAGGGCTCACTGCCTTCTCTGAATTTCCGAACCCGTCCCGACTTTATCTGGCCCTCAGAACAGTTCAAAATGGAACTGATGAAACCGCCTACCATTGCACAGAAGTTTACCGAGCAGGAAGTGGCTGAAAAACTACGCAAAGCCTTTGCCACGCAAGGGTTAAAAGATGTTAAGTTCGAGTTTGCCATTACTTCCAATGTAAACCTGCTCTCTTACGAAATAAAATCCCGGGCATTTTTGAATCAGGTAGGAGATACCGCCAGCGACCGCAACCTGGTGTTGTATTATCTGTTTCAACCCCCCAGTGGCAGCGACCTCGAAAACCTGGTTCCCGAAGAAACCATGACTGTAGTAGTGCCCAATATTAAAAAGATAGTACTGAGCGAAATGCGTTGGATGATCGTGGGCGCCATCTTTTTCACCCTCATGATCATCACTGCTTTTTATATTACGGTAAATGCATTGTTACGTCAGAAAAAGCTGAGTGAGATCAAGAATGACTTTATTAATAATATGACGCATGAGTTCAAAACGCCCCTGGCCACCATTTCGCTGGCTGTTGATGCCCTGCGCAATGAAAAAGTAGCCCAGGACCGGGAGAAAATGAACTACTTCAGCGGTATTATCAAGGAAGAGAACAAACGAATGAACAAGCATGTGGAAACCATTCTGCAGGCTGCTGTTATGGACCGCCAGGAAATAACGCTGAACAGGTTGCCATTACATGTACATAATCTCATTCATGAGATCATGGATAATTATAAACTGCAACTGGAAGAAAAAGGAGCACGAGCTGAGTTGAGCCTCGATGCCCGGTACGATTTCGTTGAAGCCGATCCGGTACACTTCCGCAACCTGATCTCGAACCTGGTTGATAATGCCGTGAAATATTCAAAAGAGAATCTGTTAATAAAAATCTCCACCTATAATACCAATAAATTCATAGGCATACGGATAGAGGATAATGGTATTGGTATGAGCAAAGAAACTGTTCGGCGTATATTCGAAAAATTCTTTCGCGCCCATACGGGTAATATCCATAACGTAAAAGGGTTTGGACTGGGTTTAAGTTATGTGAAAACAGTGGTTGATGCCCACGATGGAAAAATCAAGGTAGACAGTGTGCTGGGCAAAGGATCGGCATTTAACCTGGAGATCCCCCTGTTTAAAGACAAAGCTAGTGCCGATACAGCAGACAGCCATCTCCATAACTAAGGAAGCGAAAATCCCTTTCTAAAGCATACGTATATAATTTGCGCCAGTCGGGGCCCACGAAGGCGGCCACCAGTAATAGCAGTGTTGATTGCGGCTGGTGAAAATTGGTAACCAATGCACTGGGAATTTGAAAGGTATAACCCGGGGCAATCAGCAACGATGTTTTGGTAATAATGCGGTTCATTTGCCGCGTTTGCAGGTACTGCAAGAGGCTTTCCAGCGCAGTTTTGGCGGATACAGGTATTCCATTCAATTCATATGGATCCCATTGGTGCACAACCAGGTCTTCCAAAGGCAGCATAGGTTGCCGCATTGTTTTTACTCCCAACCAATACAGGCTTTCAACCGTTCGCAATGAAGTGGTACCCACCACCGTGATCTGTTTACCGAGGTATTTCAATATACTTTCAATAGTACTGATAGAGACATCAATGAACTCGGCATGCATGGGGTGCCCGCTCATGGTATCGCTTTTCACTGGTTTAAACGTACCCGCGCCTACGTGCAGGGTCACATATTCCCGGTGAATCTGTTGCCGGTTTAACTGTTCAAAAACGGAATCGGTGAAATGCAGACCGGCAGTAGGGGCGGCAACCGATCCCTCGGTATTTGCATAAATGGTTTGATACCGTTCGCTATCTGTTTGTTCTACCGTTCGTTTTATATAAGGAGGAAGCGGAATATTCCCCGCTACCTGCAATACTTCGGCAAAAGTGAGGTCGTCAGGCATCCAGGATAATTCAATGGCAAAGCTGTCTTTTTCCTTGCCCAGATACCGGGCCTGCAGTATAATTTCCTGGCCGTTGACCTCCATTCGTTTCTCCAACAGCTGACCGGGTTTCCATTTCGAAGCGCCACCGATAAGGCAGATCCAGGTAACCCGGCCCTTTTGGTTCATGGCCGTGGTCATATCGGCATATTGAGGCGGCGGTTCCAGGCAAAAGATCTCTACCACTGCGCCGGTGGGCTTTTGGAACAACAGGCGGGCAGCCACTACTTTGGTATTATTGAAAATTAGGAGAGAACCGGGGGAAAGCTGTTGATGGATATCCCGGTAAATAGCCTCGCTAATAGTTCCTTCTTTATAGATCAGGAGGCGCGAGCTATCTCTTTCAGTTAGCGGGTACCGGGCAATTTTATGCTCCGGCAGTTCATAGGTAAAATCGTGGACTGATAAATTTTTTGGGTGCATCGTGCATGCGGCCAACTGCCGCTGTTTTGATGAAGGGCAAAGGTAGGGTTTTGGTCGTAAAAATGCAATGGTTAGAAACTGGTTTGTGCAGGGATGACTGGTAATCTGCAAATACCGGCAACCAATACCTGCATATTGAATTTATCACTACTTTTTATCATGTCTGCGTGGTATTGACATGGCTAAAAAAACTTTAAAAATGTACTAGTCATTAACTAAAAATTGACATGGATTTAGTTTTTAATTTATTCAAATAAAATGTTGAGGTGTATCTAATTATTTCGTAACTTGGTGGCATAGGATAAGGTTTAATGGTTAATGGTATTTGATTAGTGCAGCCTCCCCTCCGGGAGGCTTTTTTATTGTAGCTATTGAACAAAATAGGATAGCGAGTTAAAGAGTTTGTCACATCCCTGTATCAAGTGATGAGCGGCAATAGAGATAGCAACGTATCGTGATGGGGTGAATTGCAATTGTGAGTGGTGTCAATAGGGTAATGCGGATCGGAAATAGACAATCACATCGAGCCAAAGGGCAATCGTGAAATTCGAACCGAATAATGAACAGCAAATAGGCAACTAAAAACTGAGAACTAAGAACTTCTTCTCTCTTTCCTCACTACCAACTTCAACCCGCTCCACTGCTCAGACACTGCGCAGACTTTTACATCCACCAGGTCGTGCTGCAGGGCGTATTGCCTGATGGTATCTTCGGTTACATCTGTAGGGATATCGGCGCTTTTCTTATACCAGCTTATCCAGATGATGACTGTTGGGTTGGCTTTGTAAACCGGGATCAGAGTTTTAAAAATGGAAATGAATGTGGTGGTAGAAGTAACAAAGGCATGAACAAACTGGGGCGCTTCATCCGCCAGCTGTCGGACAAGTTGCGGCCGGATATCTGTTTGCAGCCAATCGAAATAATCGGCCGGTGGGTTAATGAGCATTACTTTCATGGTAGGGGTGATGCCCAGTTTTTTGATCAGCGGCGTTCCCGAATAACCAGCAGGCATGGAAGCAATTTTTATCAAGGTAATAGAAATCCGGAAATCAGAAAACCTCCATTTTTTCCCACCAGCGTGGTAAAGTGATTTCAAATTGACCTTTTTTCCCACCAAACCGCACCACTGGCATCTATTCCTCACCCGCTTTTAGTCGAAATTGGCGCATTTGTCATTCCCCTTTTCCCACAAATGGTGTAAAATTATTGGGAGTTGACCTTTTTTACCACCTTTCCAGCCAATCTTTTAGGTAGTATTTGGTGGCGATTTCAATGATTTGCGAAGAAAATCAGACATAAAACCCTTCAATAAGCCTTAATTCACAGCTTATGCACCGTTATGCACATTAATTCACATGCTTATGCACATGTTTAAAGCCGACAAATGTGCTAGTTACCCTCGAAATGCTTGTGGTTCACTCTTATACAAATAATAATCCTTGTGGAAAAAATAATTTTTCACAATCTGGGAAAGAAAGTGGGAAAAAGTGTTATTTTGTGTAAGTATTAGACAAACAGGTGCAACTCATTGTAAATGATACAATTTCTCGGAGAATACGAAGTGACCTTAGACGCAAAAGGGCGTTTTCTCCTACCAGCAGGCATTAAAAAGCAATTGCCGGAGGATGCAGGTGACCAGTTTGTCATAGCACGAGGGTTTGAAAAATGTTTGACTTTATATCCTAAAAAAAATTGGGATCCCATATTAGCTGAATTGAGTAAAGTTAGTGAATACAAGGCCGAAAACCGGGAGTTCTTGCGATATTTTACCATGGGGGCCTCGTTGAGTGATTTGGATTCGGCCGGGCGGATGTTAATACCACCCAATTTAAAAGCCCATGCAGGGTTGGAAAAAGATGTAGTACTGGTTTCTGTTATAAATAAAATTGAAATCTGGGATAAAGTTAAGTACCAACAGTTCTTTGAGTCTTTTACACCGGAAAAGTACAGCGATCTGGCAGAGCGGGTAATGGGTGGTCAAAATACTACACAAATGTAATGTTATGAGTGAGCCTGTTTATCATGTACCGGTTTTATTGCAGGAGGTGATCGACGGATTGAGTATTCGCCCAAACGGGGTGTATGTTGATTGTACCTTTGGTGGCGGTGGACATTCCCTGGAAGTATTGAAACTGCTTGACGCCGAAGGGCGGCTGGTTGTTTTTGACCAGGATGCAGATGCCCGAAAAAATGTGCCCGATGATGATCGTGTCATTTTTGTTCAGCACAATTTCAGGCACCTGCAGCGGTTTTTACGGTTGCATAAAATAACCCAGGTAGATGGCATTCTTGCCGACCTGGGGGTTAGCAGCCACCAGTTTGATACTGCCGACCGTGGGTTTAGCACCCGTTTTGAAGGTGATCTGGACATGCGAATGGACCAACGGCAGCAATTGACTGCTTTTGAAGTGGTAAACACCTACACCGAACAACAATTGCACAAATTGTTTGAACAGTATGGCGAGGTGACCAATTCAAAAACCCTGGCCAAAACCATTGTTCAGATTCGAAAAACAGCTTCGCTTAAAACCATCTCCAACTTTAAACAAGCGCTTCGCTCCGTGGTGAAAGGGAATCCTCACAAGTACTTTGCCCAGGTATTTCAGGCTTTACGTATTGAAGTGAATGATGAACTAGGTGCATTGAAAGAAATGCTGCAACAGGTTCCCCCCCTGTTAAAACCCGCCGGCCGTGTAGCTATCATTACTTTTCATTCACTCGAAGATCGTATTGTAAAGAATTTTTTTCGCAAAGGGCATTTTGAAGAAGAAGAAGTGGATGTTGACCCATTTGGTCTGCAAACCACAACACCACCCCTCAAAGCAATAACAAAAAAGCCAATCGTTCCAACCGAAGCAGAAATGAAAAGAAACCCCCGCGCACGAAGTGCCCGGTTAAGGGTGGCGGAAAAGACGGAAGGATGAATAATGAATATAAAGGAAGACAGTGAAATGAGGAATAAAGAATTAATAATGAGGAATTAGAAGAATGCAGGAATTGGGAGTTGAGGTTTTGAAATTAGGAATCTTCTCATCCGCCAGCTGGCGGACCGTTTCACGTTTCACGATTAAAGAGTTCTTGTTCTCATAATAAAAGGGTATTAAAAATTGCAATGTTCTATTGAATTACGTCTCGTGAATTAAGCTTAGCATAGCGGTTAGACGGATAGCACCTGTCTGACCGCTATTCGATTAGAAAAAATGAGTGAAGAAAGAGAAATATCACGCAGGAAAAGACAACGCAGAAGGTTGTTTGGGTACAGGTGGATTGTGAAAAATATTCCTTTCTTCCTGTTCCTGGCGGTGCTCGCGATCGTTTACATCTATAATGGTCACTATGCCGATAATACGGTTCGCAGCATAAACAAAGTAAATCGCGAACTGAAAGAATTGCAATACGAATACAAGACTTTGAAAAGTGAAGTGATGTTCCGCAGCAAGCAAAGTGAGTTGGCCAAAGCAGTGCAGCCATTGGGATTGAAGGAGTTGGTGGTTCCACCGGCTGTGTTGGTAGATACAGGTAGTAGTAAGTAGAAAGTTATAAGTAGTAAGTTATAAGCAGGGGAGTTGGGAATTTGGAATTAGTTCAGCGGGTAAGAATTGAGGAGCCCATTCACGATTGACCTTTCACCAATCACGATTCACGATCACCATTGACGATAAACCAGTTGGAAGTTAAAAAGGACATATTATGGCGGGTGTACCTGTGCTTTCTGGGCATAGTGGTGTTCAGTTTTGTGATACTGGGCCGGGCAGTATATATTCAGCAGGTGCAGGGTTCGTACTGGCGTGAACAGGCGAAAGATCAGCAGCAGAAATTCGTGGAGATCGATGCGCAGCGCGGAACTATTTACAGTGAAGACGGCCGCATGCTCAGCACATCAACACCGTATTTTGATATTTATGTTGACTTTGCGGCAGAAGGATTGCGCGATAAGAACGGACAACGGTTTGAAAATAATCTTGATTCGTTGTGTATGGGGCTGGCAGCGATGTTCAATGAAAAAAGCAAAGCATCCTGGCGCCGTGAACTAAAAAGCGGTTATCAAAAGAAGAACCGGTATTATTTGTTAAAAAAGAACCTGACATTTCAGCAATATAAACAGTTGCGTAGTTTGCCGCTGGTGCGATTGGGAAAAGACAAAAGCGGTTTTATTGCAGAAATAAAAGATAAACGATTAAATCCGTTTGGATTACTGGCGAACAGAACCATCGGGTTATCACGCGAATACATTGACAGCGGTGGCACCATGCGCAGCATGAATGTGGGATTGGAGAAAACGTATGACGATCAATTGCGGGGAGAAAGTGGTAAACGCCTGATGCGAAAAATTGCAGCCGGCGTATTTGTGCCTGTAGACGGCTCGGAAATTGAACCGCAAAATGGTAAGGACATCATCACTACACTGGATGTAAACATCCAGGACATTGCCGAGAATGCCTTGCTGAATGTGTTAACGACAAACGAATGTGAGTATGGCACTTGTATTGTAATGGAAGTAGCAACGGGAAAAATAAAAGCTATTGCCAATCTTAGCCGGAGAAATGATGGCAGTTATTGGGAGAATTTCAATTATGCCATCCAGGCCTCTGAACCAGGTTCTACTTTTAAATTGGCCACCATGTTATCGCTGCTCGAAGATCAGTTAGTAACTTTACAGCAGCACGTAAATTTGGAAGGCGGAAGCTGGAACGTGAATGGAAGAACAGTGTACGATACAGAAGATCATGGAACGGATGCAACCGTAAAGCAGGCGTTTGAACACAGCTCGAATGTTGGCATGGCTAAGTTAACCATGACCTACTATGCCAAGAATCCGACTCGTTTTATAAATCACATTAAGAAGCTGCGATTTGACCAAACAACAGGCATTGATCTGTTGGGCGAAACAACGCCTGTTATAAAAACACCCAAATCAAAATCATGGAGCGCGACTTCACTGCCATGGATGAGTTTTGGGTACGAAGTAATGGTCAGCCCTTTGCAAACATTGATGTTATACAATGCGGTTGCCAACGGTGGTAAGATGATGAAACCTTACCTGGTAAATGCTGTGCAGGAAAATGGGGTGAAAATTCATGAAAACCAACCGCAGGTATTGGAAGAAACGGTTTGCAGCGCCAAAACATTAAAACTGTTACGCGAATGCCTGGAAGGTGTTTGCACCGACGGAACCGGAACGGAATTGTTTAAAGGAGCGCCTTACAGGGCAGCAGGTAAAACGGGAACGGCTTTGATGGCCGACGGCAACAGAGGTTACAAGGATCATATTTACCAGTCGTCGTTTGCCGGTTATTTTCCAGCGGAGCACCCGCAATACAGTTGTATAGTAGTGGTTCGTAATAAACCCTTTGCACCAGTTTATTATGGCGCAAAAATAGCAGGCCCGGTGTTTAAAGAGATCGCTGATAAATTATACGCGCTGAATTCAGATCAAAGCAGAGGCTTAAAGCAGTTGGCGCTTAAGAAAGACAGCAGCTATTATTTATATGCCGGTGCTACAGAAGATATTAAAGAGGTAATGGAGAAGCTGAAAATGAAATATCGCGATTCGGCAAAGGCAGATGAATGGGGACACATGTATGCGGTGAATTATCAGCCGGTGTTAAACAACAGGAAGGTATCGAATAATATTATGCCCGATATGCGGGGTATGGGAATAAAAGATGCATTGTTCCTGCTTGAGAACAGGCGAATGAAAGTGGCATTCCATGGCAGGGGAAAAGTGATGAGTCAAAGTATAGAGCCAGGTTCGTATGTGAACAAAAATCAGATGGTGACTTTAGAATTGAATTAATACATATATAACGTGACACTGCAGGATATATTATATAAAGTAAGCATTCGCTCGGTACATGGTAATACCAGTTTACCGGTGCGTGATCTGCAGCTTGATTCACGAAAAGCAAGTGCGGGTTCGGTATTCATCGCGGTAAAAGGATCAGCTGTAGATGGTCATCAGTTTATTGAACAGGTGATACAACAGGGCACCACCGCAGTGATCTGTGAAACAATGCCCGCTGATATTAAAGAAGGTGTTACCTACGTGCAGGTAGAGAACAGTGCGGCCGCGGCTGGATATATGGCGCATAATTTTTACGGACAACCATCAGAAAGAGTACAACTGATCGGTATAACCGGTACCAACGGGAAAACCACCATTGCTACCTTATTATTCAAGCTCTTTACATTATTGGGATATAAATGTGGGTTGCTGAGCACAGTACAAAATCATATAGGAAATGAAATTGTACCTGCCACGCACACGACGCCTGATGCCATTAACCTGAACGCTTTGCTGCAACAAATGGTGAACAGCGGCTGTACCCATGTATTCATGGAAACCAGCTCGCACGCTATACACCAGCATCGGATAACAGGTTTGAAATATGCAGGCGGCTTGTTCAGTAACATCACCCACGATCACCTGGATTATCATAAAACATTTGATGAATATATCCGGGTAAAGAAATCGTTTTTCGATACGCTGCCCTCCGATGCATTTGCTATTTCAAATGCCGACGACAAGCGCGGACAGGTGATGCTGCAAAATACCCATGCGCGCAAATACCTGTACAGTCTGCGTACCATGGCGGAGTTCAAAGGAAAGATCCTTGAGAACAGACTTACCGGTTTGGTAATGACCATCAACGAACAGGAAGTACATTTCAGACTGATCGGTGAATTCAATGCCTACAACCTGCTGGCCGTTTATGGCGCTGCAGTTTGCCTGGGTGAAGATAAGCTGGAAGTGTTGCGGTGCCTGAGCGAAATTACCGGAGCAGAAGGACGATTTGATTATATCATTTCGCCCAATCAAAAGATAATAGGCATTGTGGATTACGCCCATACGCCGGATGCCTTGCTGAATGTGCTGGCTACTATAAAAAAATTGCGGGAAGGACATGAACAGATCATCACGGTAGTAGGTTGCGGCGGCGATCGTGATAAAACGAAACGGCCGGTGATGGCAGAAGTGACCTGTGAGCATAGTGATAAAGTGGTGTTCACATCCGATAATCCACGCAGCGAAGACCCGTTGCAGATACTGGTGGATATGGAGACAGGGCTCAACACGGCTGCCAAAAGAAAATATGTATCGGTCCCTGATCGCAAAGAAGCCATTAAGCTGGCAGTAAGTATGGCAAAGCCAGGAGATATAGTGTTGATTGCCGGTAAAGGCCATGAGAAATATCAGGAGATAAAAGGAGTAAAACATCCTTTCGACGATAAGCAGGTGATGCGTGAAATGTTTGAGCTGTATGAAAAATGAAGATGTAGGTCGTATACACCTAAAATAAACCAACATGCTGTACCATTTAATTGATTGGTTAAAAGAATTGGGGGTTAAAGTTCCGGGTAATGCACTGTTCCAGTTCATTACATCCCGGGTATTGCTGGCAGTAATTCTGTCGCTGGTGATATCTGCTGTGTTCGGAAAACAGTTCATCAATTACCTGCGCAGAAAACAGGTAGGAGAAACGGTACGTGACCTGGGATTAGCCGGCGAACAGCAAAAAAAGGGAACACCAACCATGGGTGGGTTTATTATCATCCTGGCCATTCTGGTTCCTACGCTGCTACTGGCAGATCTGACAAAAGCATACATCCGGCTCATGCTGTTTGCTACTGTGTGGTTAGGATTGATAGGTTTTATTGATGATTACCTGAAACTGCGGGCCAAAAAGTTGGCACAGCAACAAGGTATCGCCTATAAAAAAGGAGATAAGGACGGTTTGGCCGGCTGGTTTAAAATATTAGGACAGGTAGTGTTAGGTTTTGTGGTGGGCATGGTGTTGTTGTTTAACGACAATACTAAAGTATGGCGCGAATATACCGGCGACAACCTGCCTGCCGATACTTCCAACGTTCGGCGTGTACCATGGAATAACAAAGAAAAAGTATTTGTAATAGCCGATGAGCCCATTACAACCATACCATTTGTAAAGTCGCACGAGTTTAACTATTCAAAGTTATTACCAGCCGGTTTACGCGGCCTCACCTGGATACTGTATGTGATCATTGTGATCATTATAGTAACTGCTGTATCCAATGGCGCCAATATTACCGATGGAATAGATGGATTGGCAACAGGGACCAGTGCCATCATTGGAGCGTGTTTAGGCATCTTTGCCTATGCCAGTGGTAACCTGCGGTTTGCAGAATATTTGAACATCATGTATATCCCCAACCTGGGTGAGCTGTCCATATTCATTGGCGCACTCATTGGGGCCTGTGTAGGGTTTCTATGGTATAATGCGTTTCCGGCGCAGGTGTTTATGGGAGATACCGGCAGTTTAACCCTGGGCGGTATTATTGCGGCGCTGGCCATTATTGTTAGAAAGGAATTGTTGATACCCATTTTTTGCGGGGTGTTCCTGGTAGAGAATTTAAGTGTGATCCTGCAGGTAACCTATTTCAAATACACCAAACGAAAATATGGTGAAGGCAAAAGGATCTTCTTAATGAGTCCGCTGCACCACCACTACCAGAAACTGGGCTATCATGAGTCGAAGATCGTAACGAGGTTTTGGATTGTGACCATTCTGTGCATCGTGTTTGCGATCGCATCATTGAAAATAAGATAATAAAAGCGTGACCGGCAGACCGGCACCTTATAAAGTGTTATAAGCGAATTACTGAAAAACCATCACTCTGAATTTCCACTTAAGGAAAAACCATCATAGTAGTAGGTAGAGTGTGGTAGGACAGTATGAATTCAAACTTAGAGAAGAACCCCCTTTAATCCGATTACCTGATTGGTAACGATATAAGCTCCCGGCTTAAGGCGGGATAAATGGAGTTAGTAATTACATGAGTAAGCGATTGGTTATACTTGGAGCCGGCGAAAGCGGCGTAGGCACTGCCATCCTTGGTAGGCAAAAAGGATATGACGTATTTGTATCTGATGGTGGACCGGTGAAAGAGAAATATCAGGAGGAGCTGAATAAATACGGCATAGCGTGGGAAGGAAATC
>DASUVL010000784.1:0-4126 GCA_036379015.1 Niastella sp. | reverse complement strand
CGGCTTCCATATCCATGGTGAGTTCAAGCATATCCGTTGGATAACCTGTTTTGTCACTGACAACCTGAAACAGCGATTGTACCAGCGTAGTTATCTCTGCTCCGGCTGATACTGTTGTTGTTTGTATCGTTGCTGCAGTAGTTGGGGTAGCAACGGAAGTTTTGCCTGTTTTTCCTTCCAGATAGTCTACAATTTGTTCCAGCGTTTTCAGCACTGCCATTTCCTTGGGATTGGCTCCTGTGATGGTAGGGAAGGCTTGCTGCATGGCGCCGAAGATCTCCACCCGTTTTATGGAATCAATACCTAAGTCGGCTTCCATATCCATGCTGAGTTCAAGCATATCCGTTGGATAACCTGTTTTGTCACTGACAACATGCAGAAGGGCATTTACAAGCTCATTGGATGTCGCTGGTATTTTTGTTGTGAGACTATTGTCAGGAGTTACATGTACCTGTGAAGGAACCGGGTCATGTTGAATTACAGTTATTGGTTTTGGTTCACTTGCTGGAAATTTACCGGCTATGGCATTTCCTGAAACCAACGACTCCAACAGGTTTACCTGCTCTGCCATTAAGTGAGAAATGGCTTTAAACCCTGCTAATTGTTTTATGAAAATATCACTGTAAAATGTATTGGCCCCTGCTGCTGGCTCTGACTGAACACTTCCTTGTGCAGTAGCATCAATACCCACAACCACAGCTTTTACCGGCTGTTCACTGTTTGCTGCTTCCGGAGCATATGTTGTTGCTACAGCTGCTTTTAATTTTTTTACTTTTTCAAGTCCTTCGTTATAATAATTTATGGTTGCCTCGCTTTGATAATTGGCGCCGCTTAGTACAACATTTAGCTTGTCGGCAACGATATTTTTTTGCGCTGGTATTTTAAATACATCCGGCTCAGCAACAGGTAAACCTGCTATTTTCATTTTAATGACCGCATCCTTAAACTGGTATTCGCTGCCTTTCTCTTCCGATGGATTTACCGCAATGGCAATAAATTCCCTGCCGTTCAGTATTTTCTTTACAAGATTGGTCAATATCCCTTTAGGCCCAAATTCAACAAATATCCGTGCATTATCGTTATACATCTGTTCTATTTCATCTTTAAACAAAACAGGTTTAAGAATGTGAGCAGATAAGGTTGCTTTAATGGCCTCCACTGTTTCTGGGTATTTGGCAGCGCTCGTGTTGCTGTATACCGGAATTTCGGGAGATCTTAAATTTGTTTTAGCAACTACTTCAGAAAATGGTGCTGCAGCATGTTCAACAAATGACGTGTGGAAAGCTGCTGAAACAGGTAGTTTTGTTGCCGAAATCCCTAACCGCTGAAATTCGGCCAATGCGGACCCTATTTCTTTTGTATCTCCGCCAAGTACGATCTGGTTATCCGAATTTATATTGGCAATAACCAATTTTTTGAAGTTGATAATGATCTCCTTTACTTTTTCAAGACCAGCACCAACGGCCAGCATAGAACCACGGTCTGAACCTGTATTTGCGCCCATACAACGGCCTCTTGCTGTGGCCAGCAAAAGATAATCTTCTTCCGTTAAGGCTCCGGAAGCCCAAAGGGCCGAAAGCTCACCAAAACTGTGGCCTGCAACCATATCAGGCGAAAAGCCTGACTGCTTTAGTAATTTGTAATAGGCCATGCTTATGGCTCCAATGGCTGGCTGTGCGTATTGAGTTTGAGTAAGTTCCTGTTTCTGTTGCGCTTTGGCTTCATCATTAAAAGCCGGCGCCGGATATACGATCTTTGAAAGTGATTTTTTCCCGCTCTTTACAAATAATTCATCCAGCTTACCTATTACTTCCCTGAAAGGAGGGAAAAGGCAAGCCATATCATTTGACATATTTACATACTGAGAGCCCTGGCCAGAGAAAAGTGCGGCGGTTTTTCCTCCTTTTACCAGATCGTCTTCCGAATAATAAAATCCTTTGGGATGTTCGAAAGCAGGTGTTGCTGTAGTGCTGATATATTGGATTGCTGCAGATAGTTTTGCAATGGCATCCTGAACATTCGTTGCTACAAAACCCAGCTTGGGTTGATTACCTTTTAATGTGATTGTTAAAGCACTGTCCGAAATGTCGGCTAATATTTCGTTTGCGTTGGGTGCATCCAACTGCTGAAGCACCTGGCCGGCTTTGTGTATTAATTCGTTTTTTGTATCAGCTGTTATTATCACTGCATAAGAAGAGGTATAAGAACGGTATGGCTTAATATGTTCGGGTTGGTATTCCTCCAGCGTAATGTGGAAATTAGTGCCGCCAAAACCAAATGCGCTAACTGAAGCTCTGCGTGGTGCGTTCAGCGGTTTTATCCATGGGCGTGTAAGGGTATTTATATAAAAAGGTGTATTCTCTATGTCAAACTTACTGTTAGGCGCCGTTACGTTGATAGTAGCGGGCAAAATTTTATTGTATAAAGCCAGCGAAGCCTTTATAAAACCGGCAGCGCCCGCCGTTGATTTTGTGTGCCCTATTTGCGATTTAACGCTACTGAGTGCAATACTTTGTTTTTCGGCTGACTGGTTTGCCATCTCCATTTTCAACGAATCAAACTCCGAAGGGTCGCCGGTAGGAGTGCCGGTTCCGTGGCATTCAATCAATCCTACGGTATTCATTGAATAACCGGCCTGTTCGTAAGTACGCTTTAAGGCCAACGATTGCCCCGATGATTGTGGCGCGTAAATGCTTTTGTTTTTTCCATCGCTGGAACTTCCAATGCCTTTTATTACGGAGTAAATTTTATCTCCATCACGCACGGCATCTGAAAGCCGTTTTAATACCACCAGGCCTATACCTTCGCCAATTACTATTCCATCCGATTCATCATCAAATGGTCTTATCTGGTTCTTTTTTGAGAAAGCTGGTGTTTTACTGAAAGAAAGGTACATGGCCGGTGAGTTATCAGTGTCAACTCCGCCTGTAATGATCATATCCACATGCCCCAGTTGCAATTCCATAACGGCCATTTTAATAGCAGAAAGCGCTGTAGCGCAAGCAGCATCAACAACACAGTTGGTGCCGCCAAGATCAAAACGGTTGGTAATTCTGCCGGCTATAACATTGCCAAGCATACCAGGAAAAGAGTTTTCTTCCCATCTTGTATATGCCGATTTAATATGTTCAGTTACTACTGCCAGATCTTTTTCGGGAATTCCATACGCTTGTAAGGTCCTTTCCCAAATAGGATACTGCAATCTTGAATTAAGCGTAACCAAAAGTTTTTGTCCACCACCAACGCCTAAAACAACGCCGGTGCGCTGGCGTATTTCTTTATTAAACTTTTCGTTTTGCCAGTAGCCTGCATCTTCCAACGCCGCTTTGGCCGCTACAAGCGACAAGAGTTGTGATGAGTCGGTAAGCTCTATAATATTTGGAGGAAGCCCGAATTCCATGGGGTTGAAATTTATATCGGGAATAAAGCCACCAACTTTGCTGTAGCTCTTGTCGGGATCGGTGGTGTTGGGGGAATAATAATCACTGATCTTCCATCGATTTTCGGGGACATCTGTAATACAGTCAATTTCTTCAACAATGTTTTGCCAGTAGTCGTCAAGGTTTCTTGCTTTTGCAAACAGGGAAGACATTCCTATTACTGCAATGTCTTTTTCGATTCCAATTGATTTGTTCATAATTTCTGGATTTAATGGTTGCAGCTATTTGTTTTGATGATTAAGTGCAAAAAGATCTTGTTTGACAGCCAAAGGCGGTCATGACAGTTTTTTACCGTTAACAATGGCGTTTAAGCGCCAAAGCTTTCAATAAATAAAATTTTTTGTAATTGCATTTTTATCCCTGGGCAAACAGGTTCTGCTTGCGGATTAAACTGCAAAATGTAATTGGCTATGACTGTCCCGATTTTCAGGGACCTCGAAATTATAGGCGAATCATGTAGCTTGTAACAGTGTGAATCAAAACCAGACCTGGTTGTTTTATACGGTAATAGGGGAGTGCATCAGGGGTGTGAATGCAAGTAAACATTTATTTTTTTCAAGGCGGGTAGTAATAGTTGGAATAATCGATGGTGCATGTTTGCTTTTATGGTGATTGCCCTCAAATGATAAAACCGCCCGCCAAAGCTTTCGCAAAGGCGGGCGGTTTTACTTATAAGATGGCTAATA
>DASUVL010000783.1:0-3789 GCA_036379015.1 Niastella sp. | reverse complement strand
GTGGCTGTAATTTTTTTGCCGTCAACAAATTGCATCCCGGCATTTGGCAGGCCATCTACGCCTATAATGGCCGGTTGGGGGAGTGTACTGTTCTTATAAACTTCATATACCCCGTGCGCCATCATATCATTGTGTGCAAATACCAGGTTAACATCGGGATATTGTGCCGCAATTTTTGAAAATTCATTTTTTGCCGTTTGGTTTAACCATTCGCCATTTACCCGGTGTATAGCCTGCATCGCAGGATAGTTCTTTAATACATCAGTAAACCCCTTGTGCCGTTCCATGGCAGGCGACGATTTGGGCAACCCGGTTATTTCTATGATCTTACCCTTGCCGTTCAGCAAATGCACGGCATACTGACCGGCCATTTTTCCAATTTCATAATTGTCGCCGCCTACGTATGCTGTATATAATGGTGTAGATATTTTTCTGTCAACCACAATGACGGGGATAACCTTGTGAAAAGCTGTTTCTACTACCGGGGTTAACGGTTCGGCTTCGTTGGGAGATATGATAAGCAGGTCGATATTTTTTTGCAGTAACTCATTCACTTGCTGTACCTGCTTTTGACTGTTGCCATCTGCCTGCCGGTAAACTAAACGTACATTGGGATGAAAAGCCAGTTCCCGTTTCATTCCTTCCAGCATGGTTTTTCTCCAGGCATCCGATTCAATGCATTGCGAAAACCCAATCGTATAATTCGCCTGTTTCTTTTCCCGTGTACAGGCTCCAAAAAATAAAAGCAGCCCCATTGCCGGTAAAAGCAAACGGGCAATACTATAACAATACCATCCTGTAAAAGGCAAGCGCTTCGTTAATGATCGTACCATAATTATGCTGAACCGTAATGCAAGGTAAAAAATTTCATACCCTTCTGATGTAAATATAGGTAATGCTATTGCGATACATATTTAATACCCTCTTTTAAAGGGTTTATCAATGATACATTTTCTAAAAACTGGTATACGAATTCTACAATCAGCTATTACATACAATTTCCGGAGAATGCATTTGGTGTTGAAAGTTAGTTAGTTACAGGGTTTTGAAGTTTTTGTGCCGAATCCATTTTTTTGAAACGGGTTTGCTACATAATCCGTGGCCTGGCAGGTTATGTTTACAAGAAATTGCTTGTTGTATGAACAAAGGAAAAGTGCTTTTGTGGAGCGTTATTGTTGCACTCGGAGGATTCTTATTTGGTTTTGATACGGCGGTTATTTCGGGTGCAGAGCAGTCTATCCAGGCATATTGGGCCTTAACTCCTGTTGAACACGGTCTTACCGTTTCTATTGCTTTAATAGGTACTATCATTGGTTCTTTACTTGGAAGCATTCCATCTGACCGGCTGGGAAGAAGAAATACTTTAATGATCATTGCTGCCGTGTACCTGTTTTCTTCGCTTGGTACGGCTTTTTCAACCAACTGGTATATTTTTCTGATGTTTCGGTTTATAGGTGGATTAGGTGTTGGCGCTTCTTCGGTGACCGCTCCCGTATATATTTCCGAAATAGCTCCTGCTCATAAAAGAGGGCGCCTGGTTGCCCTGTTTCAGTTCAATGTTGTGTTTGGCATTTTGCTTTCTTATTTTTCCAATTACCTCATAGGTCAGGAAGGAGAAACTGCCTGGCGATGGATGCTGGGTGTGCAGGCTTTTCCATCGTTGCTGTTTTTAATACTGCTGCAATTGGTACCGGAAAGCCCCAGATGGCTGATCTTGAAAAAAGGAAAGCTGGATGAAGCAATAGCCATTTTAAAAATAGTGATCCCCGAAAGTTACCTGGCAGAGGTTGAGGCAATAAAGCAAAACAACAACCGGCACAATGCCTCAGGCGATAGCAGCCAGTTGCTTTCAGCCAAATACCGATTTCCTGTTTTTCTGGCTGTAGTCTTTGCCATTTTTAACCAGGTATCCGGTATCAACGCTATTATATATTATGCGCCCCGTATTTTCGAAATGACGGGTTTGGGTCGAACTTCTTCCCTGCTTTCAACAGTAGGTATTGGCGTCGTGAATTTTATATTCACACTCATTGCCATCAATTTTATCGACCGCATTGGCCGCAAAACACTCATGCTTATCGGTTCTATAGGATTGATCTTAACGCTTGGTCTGGTATCACAGGCTTTTTATTCGCAAAATTTTAGTGGTTGGTCAGTTACTATTTACCTGTTGGTGTATATCGCCTTTTTCGCTTTCAGCCAGGGCGCTGTAATATGGGTGTTCATCTCCGAAATTTTCCCCAATCAGGTGCGGGCCAAGGGTCAAACCCTGGGAAGCTGTACGCATTGGGTAATGGCTGCCCTCGTTGCCTTTTCTTTTCCTATGCTGGCTGAAAAGTTGGGAGGCGGTAATACTTTTTTATTCTTCTGTATTATGATGGTCTTGCAACTGGTTTTTGTATGGAAAGTAATGCCCGAAACCAAAGGCAAGTCACTGGAACAGATAGAACGATCGCTGGTGTTGCATTAATTATTCTCAATCGTTAAAACTCTTGCACATATGAATGAACAAATTACAGGCACCAAGCTGGTTTGTTACGGTGAGATCCTTTGGGATGTATTGCCTTCGGGTGCAGTACCGGGAGGAGCTCCCATGAATGTAGCCTATCATTTACATAAACTAAACCGGCCCGTTTCATTAATTACTACCATAGGGGCCGATAACCATGGAGCCGAACTGGTTAATGTATTGTCGCAATGGGGAATTGGTACTGAACATTGCCACATCGACCGCCGTCATCCTACAGGTATGGTATATGCTCAATTGAAAGACAATCATGAAATGGTGTATGATATCGTGTACCCATCGGCCTGGGATTTTATATTATGGAACGATCGATATGCTTCGCTGATGGAGGAGACTGATTACCTTGTTTTTGGCAGTTTGGCCTGTCGCAATTATACATCGGCCAATACGCTGTTTAAACTGTTGGAATCAGCGAAGAACAAAGTGCTGGATATTAATATAAGACCTCCGCATTTCAGTGCGAAAACGGTTGAACAATTACTTCAAAAAACAAATGTATTAAAACTGAACCTGGCCGAATTAGAACTGATCGCCGGCTGGTATTCATCACTACAGACTGTTACAGATAAAATTCAACTGATACAGGATCGCTTTTTAATAAATACTATAGTGGTAACCCTGGGCGATAAGGGTGCCTTATTGTGTATGGATGGCAACTTATATCAGCATCCGGGATACAAGGTTCAGGTAGCCGATACGGTGGGGAGCGGCGATGCATTCCTCGCTGCCTTTCTTTCACAACTGATCGACAGGGCCCCGCCAGAGAAAATGCTTGACTTTGCCTGCGCTATGGGAGCTCTTATCGCTTCTTATCGGGGCGCCTGCCCTGAATATCATATACAGGAGATCAAAACAGTCGCAGAAAGGAATAAAGAAAAAAGCAGTAAAAATTTTTCAACCCAAAATTAACAACATGAAACGATTGCTTATGATTATTACCGGATTGCTGTTTTCGGTAATAGTATCTGCCCAGAAAAAAACGATTACCGGTGTGGTTTTACATAAAGCCAACCATACGCCCCTTGCAGGGGCCACTGTTGCTGCCAATAAAAAAATGGTATTGACTGATACCAACGGAAAATTCACCTTGGAAGCCTCAACAGGTGATCTTATTACGGTGTCTTTTGTGGGAATGAAAACAGTGACTTTAAAACTTTCAGGCAATATGCAGGATCTATCTATTGATCTGGAAGAAGGAGAAAAGGAACTGGAGCAATTTGTAGTGATCGGTTATCAAACCCAGCGGAAAAAAGATTTGACCG
>DASUVL010000782.1:0-3247 GCA_036379015.1 Niastella sp. | reverse complement strand
AGCGATATACGCAGATCTTCCAGTTGCTGCTTTTTTTTCATAACCCGGCCAATACGGAAGCTGATGAACTTATAGGCTGCGACGTTCTTATGCATATCAGGAATGCTAAAAGTGAGCTCCTGATTTGATTTCCATTTTATTTTAAGCCCCCGCGTAATATGCGGCGTATCATCATCCAATTTCATCATTTCCTTTTCTTCAACTCCGGCGTTACTTCTCACTTCCCCTCCACTGGTGCTATTCCGCCAATCATTTTCCGGCGCAGTGGCAACTTCAAAATCGTCAATCATTGCAGCCTGATCGGGATGTGCCTGGTACTGAAAATAAATACCCTTATGACTTCCCTGCGACAAAGACTTTGGTTTTTGCTCGCCGGTGAACAGCGGCTGCCAAAATCTTTCGTTCTTTAACGTCATACGCAAAAACGCGTTCATGTATCCTTTTGCGATATTCTGCTGCGTCGCTTCCGGCAGAAAATCCTTTCTTATCTGGTCGTCATTATAGTCGTGTTTATCCTTCAGTTTCTTAATGAATTTGTCTAACCCCTCTCCAGACAGCGTTCTTACAAATCCATTATGCGTTGCACCGTAAACAAAGGCCATCGATTTTTCGCTGCTATATGTTCTGTCATATAAAGAAAAACCGGAGGTCCGTCCATCTCTTTGTTGATCATATCCTCTCACATCTTCGTCACGTGACCCGTAGAGTACAAAATAGGGGATGGATTTAAGCAGATCGAACTTTTCATAATTATCTGTAGGCGCCAGGGAAATAATTGATTTAATTTCACATTGATCAGGGAGCACCAATGGTGGCATTTCAGGTGTTGGCAATGCCGCAACTGCTGCTACTGCTTCTCCACCCCTGCTGTGACCGATCACACCTATATTACTAAACTGAATTCTGGAAGCATGTGGCGAATTTTTCAAAAACTTTAGGTGTTCTGCAATTACATTCCGCCTGCCCAAAGCACATAAATTGTCCATTTCATTGGCAATAATCTTATGGCCATTTCTGCGACCTTTAACATCGCTTACTTTCTCCCCCACTTGAGTTTCGGGATTTACAAAATAGATCAACTGATCGGCATTATCATAATAAAAATCGCTGGCTTCGCTTGTAAAATAATACTTACCGTCTCTCAGTGTAGCTTCATACTCTTTATTTTGCAGGCAATTGGCAATGGCAACCACAAAACCGTTGCCCGACAAATGCTTTGCCAGGTCGTAATACAAAGGCACCCTATGTCCATTACCGTGTACGATCATCACCAATGGCAATAACGCCGGTGACACAGGCAATGGATCTGGCATAAATAAGGCTCCATATATATAATTTGTAACGTCGCTATTGATCAGCTTACCGGTTCCTTCCTTTGCCAAATAAATCCTGTCTCTAATAGCAGCCTCTTCTGTGCGTGAACCATACTGTATCGGTCCACGGTATCCAAAATCCTTCACTATACCAGGATCAGGAAAGGTAAAAGGTATATCAGCCAATGCAACAAATGCATTTGAAAAATAAAGCCGATCGTCCATAGTATAAACAATCACTGGTGTGGCAGGCGCCATCTTAACAATAGAAGCGCCATCTGTAACATACCCCATTACTTTTATTGAATAAGCTCTGTAAGCTATATTCGTACTGTCCTGAAAAGGAACAACTGTTGATTCAAATACCAGGTAACGGGTATGGGCGGGATGAAAACCGGTTGTTGCACGCAACGTCTCCAATTCCGTACGCGAGAGACCCAGAAAAAAATGATCTTCCTTTTGCTTCGGAAACTTTTTAAGAGTGGCCGCAATTTTAACCGTATCCATTTCCTGCCCAGCAGGAATATTCTTCACCCGCCATTTTTCAAAAACGATCTCCTTAGGAAAGAGCGGACTAATGATCAATGGGTTCTCCGGCGTAACAATATCGAGCTTAGGCCAGAAATCATTCGTCTTCTGATACGCGTACAATGACTTTGCATACAATATGGCCGTTTGCTGATTATAAAAAATGCCTGTTTCCGCCACATACGAATAGCGCTGGTGATAGGCAGCAGAGCGTTTGTTATTAGTGACATACTGGAAGGGCGTGCCGGTATTTACAGGTAACAGATCGATCCCGCCGAACGCCCTGTCCGGCTCAAATACACTGTTGAAAACCATCGGATGAGCAGCGTCATTTAGCGACAAGCGGAAATACTGAATGCGCAGGTGATTACCAATGTACACACGAGTACCTGTAGATGGCTGGCCTGGTTCACCGGGTTCTACAGGGATCGATGGCTGATTGGCAAAATCTGGATCTTCCACATTTTTAAATCGCAGGGAGATCTCATTGGTCCAGTCAGTAGCAGTACCATTCAATAGCTTCTCGGGTTTTATGAACGAAGCAATGGGTGCGCTGTTGATGAGGTCAGGGTTCTCAAAGAAAAGCAACGGTTTCTCATTATCATCAACCCGTAACTGAATGATGAACCTGCTGGTATTGGGAGATTCAAAACGCCCGAAATGATACATGAATATCGGCCACCCGGCGCCAAACTCCAATTCCCTGAAACCGTTATCATCGGGTATTTTAAAACGCAGGTTTTTGTGAGTGGTTGTGTCGCCATAGTTTGTGTAAAAGTTATATGAATAACCTTTTTCACTTCGAATATCAAGGTACACCCTGTTCTTCGTCAGGTACTTATTCATTACTTCAAAATAGATCTCATCGAGTGATACTTTTCTTTTCTTGCTGGTAAAAGATGCATCATACACATGCATACCTGCGCTATAATGCATTCCCCAGAATGCAGCAGGATCGATGTAGTGGAGTATCTTTTCCTTTTCCATCCGCAGCGTAAGTTTGTCTGCGGGTGTTGTGTTAGGAAAACCGGCAATACTTATTACATGATCGTTTTTTTTAAGATAGCCCAGCGTTATGCCTTTGAGATCATTTTCTGTAACGATCTCCAGCCCCGCTGTAGTACCGAAGTTTCCGATCCAACTTCCTTCGTTTACCTTGTTCAACGTAACAGGTTCTGCCAGGTTCAATGAAGGATCATTGTTGAATACTGTCTCCACATGCAGCGCCTCATCTAACGCTGGCAGATAACCTATTACAGCTGGTGATGGATCCGGAAGTGTGGGATCGATGACCCTGTTCTTTTCCACCTGCCGCCAGATAGCTGCAACGAGATCTGAATTGGTGGCGGCCTTGGGCGTAGTGTTGCTGCCTGCAATAAAACTATCTTTCAACAATCCACGATAGA
>DASUVL010000781.1:0-4955 GCA_036379015.1 Niastella sp. | reverse complement strand
AGTGGGAGCCTGCCGGCGACATCAAAAATATTATGGCTGGCAGAGACGGAAAAAGAGAAGTTATAGTTCCGGGAGAGCTTGAAAGTACGAGCACTCAGTTGGAAAAAATGAAGGAATATGCAAAAAAACCTGCTACACAATTAAGAAAGGATGGAGATCCCGAAACGGCTTTTAAAAATGCAGCCCAGATCATCGAGCGCACCTATAATGCACCGTTCCTGGCACATAACTGTATGGAGCCAATGAATTTTTTCGCTCATGTTACAGATGAAAAAGCCTTGGTAGCCGGACCTTTGCAAGCACCAGGATGGTCAGAGCCTACGCTTGCAAAACTTTTAAACCTGCCAGCCGACAAAATTGAGATCCAGTTGACTCGTATGGGTGGAGGCTTTGGCCTCAGAGCATACGGACATTATCTTTATGAAGCAGCGCTTATTTCTAAAAAAGTAAAAGCTCCTGTTAAGCTTATATATACCCGCGAAGATGATATGACCTACGGTATCTATCGCCCTATGTACACGGCTACTTACCGGGCTGCCCTGGATGCAAATAAAAACCTGATCGCATTTCATGTAAAAGGCGGCGGCATTCCTGAACATGCCATTCATGCAAACCGGTTTCCTGCCGGTGCTGTTGACAATTATCTTGCGGAAAGTTGGCAGATACCATCCAATATTACGATTGGCGCATTCCGGGCTCCCCGATCAAACTTCAATGCGGCTGCCGAACAATCGTTTTTAGATGAATTAGCAGAAGCCATGGGTAAAGATCCCATTGATCTTAGATTGGAACTTTTGAAAAGAGCTAAAGAAAATCCCGTAGGCAAAAACAATGATTATAATGCAGACAGGTATGCCGGCGTATTAAACCTGCTTAAAGAGAAATCGGGATGGGGCAACCCTGACAATAAAAAATACAGTCGCGGTGTAGCTGCATATTTCTGCCATAATTCATATGCCGGCCATGTGGTTGACATTGTAATGAAAAACGGTCGTCCTTATGTGGAGCGGGTTTTCAGTGCCATTGACTGTGGTATTGTTATAAATCCTGATGCCGCAACAAATATGGTACAGGGAGCCGTTGTTGATGGCATTGGAAATGCATTTTATGGAAAGTTAACCCACAAAGATGGTGCGGCCCAGCAAAATAATTTTAACCGGTACCGGATGATACGGCATAGTGAAGCGCCTGAAAAAATTGAAGTGCATTTTGTTCAAAATGATATTGACCCTACCGGGTTGGGTGAGCCGCCTTTCCCGCCGGTGTTCGGCGCCGTGGCCAATGCATTGTTTAAAAGCACCGGTAAAAGATATTATGATCAGCCATATCTTGACCAGTCGCTTAACCCGGATAATAAACCGGTTAATAAAAAAACTTTTTAATTACATGCTCACTATCAATTTCCAATTATGATCAAATTAAACATCAACAAGAAAATCTATGAGATAGATATAGATCCTGATACGCCGTTGCTATGGGTGCTTAGGGATACAATTGGTCTTGTGGGAACAAAATACGGATGTGGCGTAGCGCAATGCGGTGCGTGCGTTGTTCATTTGAATGGTGAAGCAGTGCGCTCTTGTGTAACAAAGGTTAGCAGAGCAGCAGGACAGCAGGTAGTAACCATTGAAGGTTTATCAGAAAACAATGACCACCCTTTACAAAAAGCATGGATGGAACTGGATGTTGTTCAATGCGGATACTGCCAGAGCGGCCAGATCATGTCGGCGGCAGTTTTGCTGAGGGAGAATAACAACCCGACTGATGAGGATATTAACCACGCCATGGAAGGCAATATTTGCCGCTGTGGCACCTACCTGCGAATTCATAAGGCCATTCAACTGGCAGCAGAGATACAACGCAAAGGTTCATAGTAAAAATTCGTTTGTCGGGAAATTAAAAATTAAAACAGATGGAAATCATACCCGGAAAAAGAAGGTTATATATTCATTACGCAAAATTTGTAATTGTTATAACGGTTATTGTAAGCGTTATTGTATTGCTGGCAAGTGGGTTTAGAAGCAATAATGACCTGGAAACGGCAAGGCATGAAAAAGCACATAAGCCAGACAGCGTGGCCTCTGTAGCAGCTTTCATGAAAGTATACAAGGTTTTAATGAGTCCACGATGCATGAATTGCCATCCGTCTGGCGATATACCGCTGCAGGGCGATGACAGCCATTTGCATACCATGTCGCCCATACGAGGAAAAGACGGGCACGGGGTATATGCCATGAAATGTTCAAATTGCCATCAACCAACCAATTCACCCGGCTTAAACACGCCACCTGGCAATCCCAAATGGGCGCTTCCTCCCGCTGATATGAAAATGGTTTTTCAGGGAAAATCGCCCCGTGAGCTGGCATTACAAATAATGGATTACAACCGTAACGGGCACAAAAATAAAAAGCAATTGATAGAACACGCACGGGACACATTGGTAAAGGCAGGGTGGAATATGGGCGAAGGCCGCAAACCACCACCATTATCGTATAAAGAATTTGTGAAGGTATGGGATGAGTGGATCAATAATGGAGGAGTGGCACCTAAGAATTAGTAATCAATTAGCAATGGGCAATTGACAATGAGCAAACCAACAGGCAATGGTACAAAAAGCGCGGCGTGATCGACTATCGGCAATAATTTGCCAATTGCTTATTGTCTATTGTGTCTTTCCCGTAGTTATTTGCTCCCTTTTACTTGTATATTATAATCCCCTGGCGCCAGTTTAAAAGTATGTTGCCTGTTAACCAACCCGGCATATTTTATTCCTTTTAATGATAGCACGGGTTTATCCCCCACCCGAATATCATTCATGGAAGCTGCGTTCAAATAAAGCGTTGCTGAAGTATTCGCCGGAACCACAAAATGATAGTGACAGCTATTCCCCTTTATTTCCCAACCACTTTCAATACGACCATACATAGCATTATAATATCCTTTTGCATAGGTCATTTTTCCGGTAGGGTCCGGTTGCGGCTTCAATACAAAATGCTTAAACCCCGGAAAGGCCTCCTCTCTTTCAATTCCCAGGGAATAATTATACATCCAGGCGCCAATGGCGCCAAATGAATAATGATTAAATGAATTCATCCTGTTGTTGCCGCCAAAACCATTAGAATGTGTATAGGAATTTAACCGTTCCCATATGGTAGTGGCGCCCTGCTCTACCGGGTATAACCACGATGGATACGTCGTTTGCTGCAGCAACTTATAAGCAATATTTGCATAGCCGTTATCTGATAACGCCTTGTTGATCCAGGCAGTGCCTATAAAACCGGTCATCAGCGAATAAGGTGGACAAACAGTTCCATCATCTGCTTTATTTTCTCTGGCAATACCTGCTACGAAATTTTTTATGGCTTTATCCTTGTTCCTGTTGTCAAAAATATTAAAGGCCAGCGGCAGCACATAGGATGTTTGGGTATCAATCTTCTTTCCACGAAAAGTTGTTTTTCCGGTGGCGGTGTCAACATACATATTGTTGAAGAAAGCCTTCCTTTCTGCACCCTTTTTTTTGTACCATACGGCATCCTCCTTTTTATTCAAAACGCCAGCGATCCTGGCCATTGTTTCCAGGTCATAAATAAAGTAACTCTCCCAGAGCAATGTCTTTTCGTTTTGCGTGTATTCCGGACTAAGCCAGTCACCCAGCGCCCACCATTCTTTGCTGATCTTGTCGTCCAATACATTTGTAACGGGATCAATACTCCGGATCAAAAAAGACAGGTACGCTTTCATGGCATCATAATGTTCAGCCAGCATGTCTTTATCATTAAACTGCTGATAGCTTTCCCATGCTACGGTGATACCTGCACTCCCCCACAGCACACCGCCAAAACCGCCGCCCAAAGGCGCCACATCGGAAAAACGCCCATCTTCCCGCTGCACATTACGCATAGCCAGCATATGCCTTCGCAGAAATTGCGGAACACCGGCCAGGTAAGTGGCTGTTCGGGAAAAGATAGATATATCCCCGCTCCATCCCAACCGTTCGTTTCGTTGCGGGCAATCGGTTGGTATAGATATAAAATTGGCGTACATCGACCAGGTGATATTCTCCCAAAGCTTATTAACGGTGGCATTTGACGTTTCATATTTTGATGCCAGTTCGTTTATAGAACTAAGCACCTCCCCTTTAACCGCATCTACCGGTAACGCCGCTGCAATACCGGTGATCTCTACATAACGATAACCATGATAGGTAAAAGAGGGGTTGATTATTTCATATCCACCTTTTGTTATATAAACATCCTGCGCCATGGCTGCCCGGATGTTTTCGAGCATGATCATACCGGCATTCTCTGTATAGGCGGGTAAATCGGGATATACCACTTCTGCAAAACGCAGAGCGATCCTTTTCCCCGGTTCCATGCCCTGCAGGTTGATCTTTGGCACGCCCGCCATGTTCTGTCCCATATCGTACACAAAAACGCCCGGGCGCACTTCTTTTACTGACACAGCCGATAATTCTTTTACTTTTTTAACGGTTTCACCAAACTGGCCGGTCAACAACATGCTGTTATAATCATCAACCATTGGCATATTGTTGGCTTTATTTTTTTCGTCATGACTGATATGTCCTTCCAGGCCTATTGCTGAAGTCTTTTGCCATTTGCTATCATCATATGCCGCCGTGCTCCATCCCGCAGTCAATGATTCTTTTGATGCATCATATACCTCGCCCTGAAAAAAACTGCTGTAAACGATGGGCCCATTATTGAAATATTTCCATGTAGCAGGATCCGTCACTATAATATCTTCTTTGCCGTCTGCATATGTAATTACCATCTTTGCCAGCAGGGATTGCCTGTCGCCAAAGAAATTCCAGAAATCACCCATATACGTGGCGCTCCCACTCCACCACCCTTCTCCCAAAACAGCACCCATGGCATTTTTCCCGGGAACTACGTAATCAGTGACATCGTACGTCTGGTAAAGATGTGTTTTGTTAT
>DASUVL010000780.1:0-6017 GCA_036379015.1 Niastella sp. | reverse complement strand
TAATCCATTTGGACCCTGCGAAGTTGACCCAACAGCATACACAACACCTCCTATCTCTTTAACAGAATGTACATTTACATGTACAAATGGTTGTGCAGGTGGAGTTAAGGTGTTTAATACCCCATTTACCCAATATGTGTTTGTATTCCGGTTTGGTATATATACGTCATCATTCGTTGCCACAAACACCGGACCTGTTACTCCCCCCGACCCTGGTGCTCCCAATGCCGTACGTACTCCATTTTTCCAATAACAGGGCGTGGATGTATAACGACCTGAGAAGCCTGCTATATATACATTACCCGTACTTGTTACACCAATTCCTGTGGTCCTAGACTCTTCGGTACCATCGGTAAGAGGAGTGAGCACTCCGTTTAGCCAATATAGGGCTCTTGTCACGAAAGTAGAGGGATTTGTGCTATATCCACAAACATGTACATCAGTCCCCACAACTTCGATTGCGGAAGCGAAACTTCCTCCAGGCAAAATAACAGCCTGCCCATTTTTCCAATATACAGCCTGCCCTCCCAGGGACCCTGCTACATAAACATCGGGAGTTGCATTTAATTTTGTTAAAGTACTACCCTGTTTACCTGTACTTAATAATGGATCAGCCTGATTTTCTATCATACCCTTCTTGCATCCGAAAAGCACGAGAAAAAGGGATCCGGTTAACAACCGCGTTAAAATACTTGCACTCATTTTCATTGATAAAAGTTTATATGGTTATAAAAAAAATAATTTCCCATGGCGCACAGCTTCGCCTGCACCTAAATATTTCCAGGAGATACTACAAATGGCCAGTTTTGCCTATGCATAACAGCATTAGCACGAGCTTACACCACCATACATGTGGTATTTTCATTTGGACAAAACAAATAATCAATAGAAGGAAAAATCAACCGGGCGTTAACAGATCTGGAGATGGAAAATAAATAGCGAATAAAAACGGACTACCTATTAATGTCATACGATAAGGTTTGTCCAAAAGTAATAAAGAACAGCATATTTATAAAACTAAATTTTGCACAACTTTGCAACGCTGTACCATAAATGCGGCATGAGTGGGCTGATACGAATAAGTATAACTTCGTTCCTGCCTTGCCTTTAGGCGGACTAAAAAATCGCTATACATCGCATAAAAATAAAACAGGCCGCCACTTATTTTTGTGACGGCCTGTTTTATTTTATTTACTTATAACCTAATCATTTCATTTGATTAACGTATTACTCACCTTATGTAGCATAGCAAACACCTTCCCCTGTTGTTTCTGATCATTTGACGGGAACTGGTTCCATAACGGAGTACTGAGGAATACTTCATTAGTATCGATATTCCATATACCTGCATGCTCAGCATCATTAAGCTCGGGCTTGTGGTGAACGACAACTGTTATCGTTTCCGGCTCTCCTTTTGGTATAAATATTATGGTTCGCCTCATAGTGTGGTGATAAAGATAAGGCTTACTCCAATACCCGTTTTTGTTCCATAAAACGGCTCAACGCCCAGCATATCATAGCGGCCGATGGACAAGTACCCTCGGAAGCTGCCGCCAACATTTCCACGAGCAGTTCCGTATACCGTTAACAGTTGCGGGGAGTTATCGCCCAGTTCGGTGAGCTTGAACACCAGGCGCCCGGCGAAATCTAAATCAGTTATCGTTTCGGTTTTACCTTTTACCACCTGCTGCCGACTATAAAGCACTGGTCCTGCCAGTACTCCTACCCGACCGGCAACCGGCCATAACCCCGCCTCCATATTAAAAGTGATACCGGTTTTCGCATAGCCAGGAGAAATAGAGAATACAAATGCGGTAGTCTGGTCGCACTGACCATGAAGAGCGACTGAAAATAATATAAAGGCCGGTAGTAAGTAGTTTTTCATAATTCATTAGTTTATTGGTTTCTACTCGCAACCCTTACACCCAATATCATTTGCTTGCATCGCGGTCGTTTACATAGATCAGGTCTACTCATTCGTAAGCGGGTCGTTCATTCTTGTTTCATAGCCTCAACAAACCCACCTTGTGTAAAGTATTTACCGGCTTATTGTCCCAAAAGAGTTCAAAATCGTTGAGTCCGGCAGCGTTGTAGCTGTCCATCACATCCTGCAGGGTGAGCATTTTAGGATTGGTGATCGACAGCAACTGCAGCATTTCAGCCAGCCAGTTGCCTTGTTCGCGGTCGACACTGATGTCGTATTTCCCGCGTTTGTCCTGAAAGGTGAGGGACGTCATTTCCCAGCTATTGCCTTTTTTACTTTTGGTGAAGTGCTCTACGATAGGTGGCCTGCCCAGGTATACGATCCTGGTAGTGGGTTTGGCTGCAGTATAAATATCATGTTCCAGTACTTGCTGAATATAATCAGGAGCTACTTTGGTCTTGGGTACTTTAAATTCGAACCATTTTTGCAGCGGGTCGTTGAGGCCGATGCCGTGCATATAGTTGAACAGTGATTTCTTCAGTCCAAACGCAAATTCTTCGTGCTCGGCGCCTGTTTCATCGATGTGTTCGAGGTCGTTGTTGGCAAAGGTTCCTACCAGGGCTGACGCTCTTTTTACTTTGAATTTCTCCGGTTGCATACCTATGGGACTGTGCACCGTCATGGTGAACAAATGCCAGAAGGCCGACTGCAGTATACCGGCGGCGAATAGCTGCCGCACCATTTCCAGAGAATCGATCGTTTCCTGTTTGGTTTGGGTGGGAAAACCATACATCAGGTAAGCATGTACCATGATCCCCGCTTCTGTAAAATGCTTGTTCACCTGGGCTACCTGTGCTACAGTGATGCCTTTTTGAATAAGCTCCAGCAGGCGGTCGCTCGCCACTTCCAGTCCCCCGGAAATAGCAATACAACCGGAACGTTTCAGCAGCAGGCAGAGGTCGCGGGTAAAGCTCTTTTCAAAACGCACATTGGCCCACCAGCTCAAAGTTAGTTTGCGCCGGATGATCTCCAGCGCCAGTGCACGCATCATAGCTGGTGGAGCGGCTTCATCCACGAAGTGAAAACCGTTCTGTCCGGTCTGTTTCATCATCTCTTCCATGCGGTCTACCAACAGAGAGGCTGCTATGGGCTCATAGAGCTTGATATAATCGAGTGAAATATCGCAGAAGGTGCATTTGCCCCAATAGCAACCATGCGCCATCGTAAGTTTGTTCCACCGGCCATCGCTCCACATGCGGTGCATGGGGTTTACGACCTCAATAGCAGAGATGTATTTATCAAGCAGGAAATCGCTGTAATCAGGTGTACCCACCTGAGCCTGTTTATAATCGGCGCAGCTTTTATTGTTGATGTAATGCACGGTTCCATCCTGCAGGGTAAAAGTTCTTTTCAACTCTTCTGTAGAACGGTTGCCTTCTACCAGTTGCACCAGTTGTTCAAGTGGCGCTTCGCCATCATCGAGGGTAATGTAATCGTAGAACTCGAATACACGTGGGTCGGTGAGGGAACGCAATTCGGTATTGGCGAATCCACCACCCATGGCCACTTTCACTTCGGGGTAGTGTTGTTTGATCCACTGCGCGCAGCGCAGGGAGGTATACAGGTTGCCGGGAAACGGAACGGAAATGGCTACCAGTTTGGGTTGCAACTTTTCCATGTGCGCTTTCAGCAGCCTGATCAGCAATTCATCAATAAAGGTGTACTCTTTTTGTAAAGCGTTGTACAGTTCGTCGAAGCTGTTGGCGGAACGGCCCAGTTTTTCCGCATAGCGGCTAAAGCCAAAATGCTCATCCACACATTCGCTGATCAGGTCGCTCAGGTCTTCGAGGTACATGGTGGCAAAGTGTTTGCCTTTGTCCTGCGTACCCATGGAGCCGAAGGCCCAATCCAGGTCCTCCAACTGCGCAAAACGGCTGGCTTCGGGCAGAAAATCCCGTTTGCAGATCCGGTGCGCCAACGTAGGATTGTGCCCCTGTAAAAAGAGGACCACATCGTTGATGGTATAAATATAATCTTCCTGCAAGGCCACCATGCGGGTGGCATTGTCGGACAATGGTTTATCGAGCCGGTTGATACGATCGAACAGTTCCTGCAGCCCTTCGTGACAGAACAGGGCTATCGTTACCTCAATACCCAGATCGCTCTGGAATGACCGGATATTTTTGGTATTCAGGAAGCCCTTCAGGTAAGCCGTCGCCGGATATGGCGTATTAAGCTGCGTAAAAGGCGGAGTAATCAAAAACACAGGAACGCTCAAGATCAAAAATTTGTGCAAAATTAGGCTAAAAACCCGGTTTCCAGTGGTGTTTGAGCTTTGTTTGCCCCCGACGAAAGTCGGGGCGATTGGTGGTACGGGGAACACAGTTTACAGTATTTCAACATATCCGTCTGTTCCATTCACCCTAATCCGCTGGCCGTCTTTGATCAGCGTTGTAGCATGCTCCACGCCTACAACTGCTGGTAAGCCATATTCACGGGCGATAACGGCTCCATGGGTCATCAGTCCGCCCACTTCGGTGACCAGGCCTTTTATCGATACAAACAAGGGTGTCCAGCTAGGATCAGTAAATGAGGTCACTAATATATCTCCATCTTCTATATCAGCATCTTCCATTTTTACAATGACACGTGCCCGGCCCTCTATAACTCCGGAAGAAACAGCCAGACCTGCAATAGCATCGGCCGGAAGATTTTCCAGTTTGTATTTCCCTGTTAAGATCTCACCGTCGGATGTAATAACTCGAGGGGGCGTTAGCTTTTCATATAATTTGAACGCTTCTTTTCGTTTGCTGATGATCTGGTAATTGAGTTTATGGGTGTGTACGACTTCGTGAAGTTCTTCAAAAGTGAGATAGTATATATCTTCTTTTTCATGAATAACCCTGGCTTGTACGAGTTGTTCCGCTTCTCTCATTAAAGCCTGCTTATAAACGAAGTACCTGCTAATCATGGTGTATTTTGGATACTCACGATAACCGGCGAAATTCCGGACCAGGTCGATCATTCGTTTTGTTGCTGAGGCTTTTTGTTCACCATCCGGTAATTGTCTCAACCGATGTAATAACTCCTGTTCCTTTTTAAAAGCCTCCTGTTGTCCTTGTTCAAATTTCTGCTTGCCGGCGCCGGGCTCAAAGTTTTTGATATGACTAAGAATCATGGGAACAAGTATAGCTGGGTTTTCGCTCCAACGGGTTCTGGTAATATCAATCTCCCCGGCACATCGCATTCCATATTTGTTAAGATAAGCCTCGATCGCGTCCCGGGATCCTTTTCCACCATCCAACGTCTCCAGTTCATCCAAAAAGTTATCGTCTTTATTCCCGAACTGTGTTCGGGACAAGTATTCAATTACTTCCGGATAAGGACGAATTACATCTGCAACATCCAATAGCGTCAGCCCCATTTCCGAAGTAATATTGTTTGGCGCAGACCGAGCAAGCGTGTCCGCTACATTTTTTTCACCTAACCACTCGTTCATTGTTGAGTTGATCCATGAAGAAGCATTCATACCAGTCATAATCACACCAAAACTTTTCGGATCAGCCATACTCTTCTTTAATTGCTGGATATCTTCCAGGATAAATTCAAACAATTCCGATCCTGATTTCGTTTGGATGTTTTGTTTTAACATTTCTATCAATGTTTGCCTACTCTGGATAAAATCAGATACTAATGCCGGATCGTAATCTTTTAGTGTCTGATAATCCCGAAGTGACGCATCCTTATTGCTTTTATCGAGACTCGCCGGACCCGGTTCTTTTATGTCATCCGATTTTATAAAATCTTCTCGTTCAATGATGGTTGTCAATGCACCTTTTATGAGCGGGTCGTTTTTTCCCAGTACATTGATCAGTGTTTCTCTGCCGGCAGGCGAAGCCAGCATAGGTGCAACATCAATAAACAACCTTCCACCAGCTGTACGCATGCTTGCGGGAGTCGTTAACAGCCAGAAAGATAATCCCAATGGTTTCATGGCATCAGTCATCATTTGTTGATGACCGACAGAAATGTAAACGTGATTTTCGTGATCATTCGTTTCAGGGATCGGATATAAAGTGGTGATCGGCCGGCT
>DASUVL010000779.1:0-2160 GCA_036379015.1 Niastella sp. | reverse complement strand
AGCCCTAAACAATTTATTTTGTTATATGACAACCTGTTTGCACAAGGCCGCCCTGTAACAGGAACATTCATTGAAAGTGATGGTACCGATAACAGCATTGCCAATGGATATGCCCCTTTTTATGCTGACAGTGTAAATGGTATTAATAAAGCCTGGGGTACTATTATTCCCAATGGCCTTCCCAATGGAATCTTGCATATTGCCCAGCGCACATTGAGCGGCGACCTCTATCGCCTGTACCTGTCATTCAATGGCAAATGGCCTTCCCAAAACTGGACTTCAGCCAACACAAAAAATGCTGCTGGTGGTTTAGATAATGTGCTGGTAATAGATGGTTCACGCCTTTCTATCATCAATCTGTGGTTAAATGGCGAAGCAACCGATGAAGAATTGATCACTATGGAATGGAGCACGCCTGATGAGCCCAATGCACGCGAATATGTTGTTGAAAAATCAACCGACGGCGGCAAAACATTTGCTCCTATCAGTACGCAGAAAACAGCAGGTGTTAAACCAGTCTACCAACTTACCGATAAGCGTTCAGAAACAACTTCATTCTATCGTGTAACGCTGGTGGGCAAAGATGGCGCTAAACTAACCAGCGATGTTCTGGCGGTAAAAGGTGTTATTAAATTGAACGTATATCCTAACCCTGTACAAAATCAACTGGTAATGCAACACCCAGTTGCTGAAGCCGGTGCTACTGTACAATTGGTTGGAATCGACGGACGTCAGTTGTTTACGCAAAATATTCAACAGGGCGCTGTACAAACAACTATAAACGTAACCAAGCTTATCTCTGGCAACTACATGGTAGTATTTAACATGAATGGCCAGCGTCAAAGCAAGTCGTTTATCAAGAAATAAGAGGTAGGAGGGAAGATGCCGGAAGAAAAAGGAGGATTTGAATTTTGTGTGCCTTGTATCTTGATCCCTGTGACTTATAATAATTACCTGTGGAGTAATCCTGCTTCACGGGTAATTGTTTCAAAATAAATAATTGTTTTATAAACTGACTCGATCATGAGGCCTATCCTGCTATTTGCGTTTGTAACGATTGCTGTTACAGCCTGTAAAAAGAATGCTGACCAACTGTCCTTTAATTCCCGTGCTACTAATGCCGGTCCTCCTTTTGTGGATACGGTAACACTGCCCCTCATTATTAATAGCGACCGCTTTTTAGGAAATGATACGCTGTATATTTTAGATGGGAAATGTTATGTGACTAACAACGCTTACTTGATTATACAGGAAGGTTCCCGAATTGAAGCGAAGAAAAAATCAACGAATGATGCAGCATCAGCACTTATTATTACCCGAGGAAGCAGGCTTTATGCTTTAGCTACGCCGTCAGATCCTATTGTTTTTACTTCGAACGAAACTAATCCTGCATCCGGTGATTGGGGTGGTATAGTGCTGTTGGGTAACGCTCCGTTGAATGTTGTTGATCAGCCAGTGGAAGGAATTAACCTGCCTGCAGTACCAGCCGGTGTAAGTGTGTTTTATGGTGGAGGTGGCGCCGGCCTGGGAGATCCCCATGATAGTTCAGGCGAACTGCAATTTGTTCTGATCGAATATGCAGGTATAGATATAGCTCAGGATAATGAGTTGAATGGTTTAACCTGCGCCGGTGTAGGTGATAATACAATACTGGATTACATTGAAGTGGCATATGCCTGGGATGATGCATTTGAATTTTTTGGCGGTACTGTAAATGCGAAGCATTTGTTTGCTTTGTCTCCCAGGGATGACGCATTCGATTTCGATCTGGGATATACCGGTAAAATACAATTTGCGGTTTCTGTATTGGATCCTACTATAAGTTACTCTGCCAATCCCAACGGTGTTGAAAGCGATAACTATTTTACTGGAGCTGCTTATACACCTTATACCAAACCTGTTATTTCCAATATGACAGTAATAGGTATGGAATCAAGCATTCAGGCATCGTTAAGTGGGCTATTAAGTGGTGCTCAGCTACGCCGCAACAGTAGCTATCAAATACGTAATTCTATTTTTATGGGATTTCCCACAGGCGTCCGTATTACGACTTCCGGTTTTCAAGCTGAATTTTCCAATAACATTGTACACGCCTTTACCAGGATAGTAGATCCATCGTCTATTATTCTTGGGAACACCAATGCGCAATATCTGAATAAC
>DASUVL010000778.1:0-2893 GCA_036379015.1 Niastella sp. | reverse complement strand
CCGGTCGGCCATTGCGTTGGAGTCGGTAGATGGCGGTACGTTGGAAGATATAACGATCGAGAATATAAAAGCAACCAATACCGGGAATGCCATTTTCATTCGCCTCGGACATCGCAAAACGGAAGCGGCTATTGGCAAGGTCCGGAACATCAAAATATCTAACGTAAAGGTAGAAGTGCCCGCCGGCAAACCCGATAAAGGATATGAAATGGAAGGACCGGAAGTCCCGTATCCGCACAATGTTTTTCCAGCATCCATAACCGGGTTACCGGGGCATCCTGTTGAAAATGTTACATTGGAAAATATCAGCATTACCTACGAAGGTGGTGGCAATAAGCAGGTAGCGCATTTTGGCCTCGACTCCCTGCAAAAAGTACCCGAAAAGGCAGGCGATTATCCCGAGTTTTCTATGTTTGGCGAACTGCCTTGCTGGGGATTATATGTACGACATGCCACCGGCATTCAGTTAAAGAATATCAAGCTGCAATACAAAAAAGAAGATTTCAGACCGGCCCTTATTTTTGATGATGTGCAACAATTACAAGTGCAGGGGCTGCAAATACCAACGGCGAAATCTGCTCCGGTAATTGTTTTAAAAGATGTGCCGGCTCCCCAATTGAATACAATGAAACTCCCATTTGACAACAAAAAAGCGGTTATGATTTGGAAATGACCCCATAATTATTTCATAAGCGGGTGAACAGCAAACAGATAGGCTTCATTCCCGGTAAAATTTGGTAGTCCGCCCCTCATGCAGGAAATTGCAGCCCGGTTTATACATCTGGCAGCGCAGGCTGTTCAGAAAGGGGATTCACGCTAGCTACCATTGTTTTCCGTTAACAAAAATAATTATGAGCATTCTTTCAAAATTTTCATTGGCAGGCAAAACCGCACTGGTTACAGGCTGCAAAAGAGGCATCGGTAAATCTATAGCTGTTGCACTGGCCGAAGCAGGCGCTGACATTATTGGCGTATCCGCCAGTCTTGAATTAACGGGCAGTAAAGTTCAGCAGGAAGTAGAAGCTACCGGCCGTTCTTTTAAAGCCTATCAGGCCGATTTCAACGACCGCAAAGCCCTGTACACATTCATCGACAAAGTAAAGGGCGAATGTGCACCGGTTGATATTTTATTTTGTAACGCCGGCACCATCATGCGTAAACCTGCCGCCGAGCATCCTGATGAATATTGGGATGAAGTGATCAATGTAAACCTCAATGCCCAGTTTATTTTAAGCCGCGAATTTGGTAAGGACATGATCCAACGGGGAAATGGTAAAATAATTTTCACGGCCTCTTTATTGAGCTTCCAGGGCGGTATTACCGTTCCGGGTTATGCTGCCAGTAAAGGCGCTATTGCCCGTTTAACCATGGCATTGAGCAATGAATGGTCTGCCAAAGGCGTACAGGTGAATGCTATTGCTCCTGGTTATATTTCAACCGACAATACCGAAGCATTACGCAATGACCCTGAGCGTGCCAAATCGATCCTGTCGCGCATCCCGGCCGGTCGTTGGGGCGAAGGCGAGGATATGAAAGGTGCAGCCGTTTACCTGGCTTCCCCTGCCTCTGATTATGTTACCGGAACGATCATTACCGTAGATGGCGGATGGATGGGACGGTAATGGGAAATGTAGAATGAGGAATGTAAAATGTAGAATGAAAAAGGGAAAGCAAGTTGACGAGTTGATATGGTTAAGAAAGTTGATAAAGATGATAATGTTGATAGAGAAAATGACCAGTTAGCTGCGTAGATTGCCGAAAATAGTTATGAGGCACGAGTATAGGGCTTTTCACGTTTCATCCGCGAGCTGGCGGACCGTTTCACGATTCACGTTTCACGGCCCGAGGTTCATCTGAAAAGAGTAGTTTCAATTTGACCACATACGAATAATTAAATAACATGGATAATCGATTAGCTATAAGTCCGAACGAAGCAAAGCAAATGGATACTGCTGCTTTACGGAAGGCTTTTTTGATAGACAAAATTTTTGAAGCAGATTCAGCCCATTTTACCCTGTCGCATTACGACCGGTACATTGCCGGTGGTATTATGCCGGTAACAAAAGCAGTAAGTCTGCCTAATCCGGAGAAGCTGAAAGCCCAGTATTTTCTCGAAAGAAGAGAAATGGGTATCATCAACGTAGGCGGCAAAGGAACTATCACGGCCGATGGGCAAACTTTTGAACTGGATTATAAAGAAGCCTTATACATTGGCAAGGGAACACAAAATGTGCAATTTGCTTCGGCCGATGGCAACAAACCCGCAAAGTTCTATATAAACGCTGCGCCGGCGCATCATACCTATCCTACCAAAAAGATAGCACGAGCGAATGCCGATGTGGTGGAACTGGGCAGTCCGGCTACAGCCAATCACCGCGTCATCAATAAATTGATCGTAAACAGTGTGCTGGAAGTTTGCCAGTTACAAATGGGTATGACAGAATTAAAAAGCGGCAGCGTGTGGAATACAATGCCTGCCCATACCCATGACCGTCGCATGGAAGTGTACTTCTATTTTGAAGTACCCGAAAACCAAAGCGTTTGTCATTTTATGGGCGAACCACAGGAAACACGGCATATCTGGATGCAAAATGAACAGGCTGTGATTTCGCCTAACTGGAGCATTCACTCCGGCGCCGGAACTTCTAACTACACATTTATCTGGGGTATGGCTGGTGAAAATCTTGATTATGGCGATATGGATCATTGTGCTATACCAGCCCTTCGTTAGTATACGATCTACTGCATAAACTTTGAAAATGAGCCACGGTATTCCTGTTATCAGGGAAAAACCGTGGCTCATTTGTTTATAGACTATCTGTCATACATTCCCTGCTCTTATTGAACCGTTTAGAAAAATATTTTTTAAATGTGGTGAATACATTTAAATTTA
>DASUVL010000777.1:0-5645 GCA_036379015.1 Niastella sp. | reverse complement strand
AATTCGAACGGTTTGTTTGGTTTTGGCATTGTTACTGTGTTTTAAAGTTCCTCTTATTTTAGGACTCTGACACAGTTTGTTTTACAGCCTCGCCGGGATAATAAATTCAATGTAATTATAGTTCCCTGGTTCTCATTGTTGATGCCGTAATTGTGGTCCTTTGTTTTTCTTGGTTCTACAAAAACAATACTGACCGACCAATAATTAAAATTTCTGTGTTTTGTAATACTTGTACGGCATATGCAATAAAACAAAAAAGGCTACTCTTGTTAGAGCAGCCAATCCAATGTATCCAGAGTTGAAATTTTACTTCTATGCCCCAAAAACAAAAATCCCAGACTTTGTAAGCCTGGGATTCTACCTTTCGTCGTTCGTACCCGGGATGGGAGTTGAACCCACACTCCCGTTGCGGGGAACAGGATTTTAAGTCCTGCGTGTCTACCAGTTCCACCACCCGGGTGCGTTTCGCCTACGGATCGTAGTGAAACAAAAAATTCCATCTTTCGGATGGAATTTCTGGAGCGGAAGACGAGGCTCGAACCCGCGACCTCAACCTTGGCAAGGTTGCGCTCTACCAACTGAGCTACTTCCGCATATAATCGCTCTAGCCTTATATAAACCCAAGCGATAATTATTTTGTAAAGATCTTTCTTCCTTTTTTACTCAGCTGATCTTCTGGTGATTAGCTGTTTTCGTAATTGGGAGTGCAAAAATAGGAGAAATATATATTACCTACAAAATTTTTCTAGCTAAAAATCATTTATTTATACTGAGGAGTATACTGCGTGTTCGCAGGAACTTCCACTTTGGGCTTTCCTTTATAACGATGTGTATACAGGCTGTAACAGCCGCCCAGTACGAAGGCAAGCACACAAAACACCTGCAGGTAAAACAGAAATACAGATGAATTTACCCAATTCCTTTTAAAGTCTTTATCGCGGGGATCTTTTTCCAAATTTTCCATAACTCATTTAATTGCAGTGCAAAAATAATAGTTCAAGTTAAAAATTCACCTTTTATTATCAACAATTTCTGTAAAAGTCTTTTTGCCTTGTACAAAGTGGCTCCACACCACGCTTTTATGCAAATAGCCATGCAGCTCATGCTTCTTTTTTGGCGGAAAAAGTCCCTTTTTCCGTGTCACAAACAGCCATTTCAAAAAAGCCGCATGGGCTTTCATCACCGACCGGTAATATGTTTTCTGCCCGGCCAACAGCGATTTAAAGGCAGAAATATAATCCAGCCAAAAACGGTAAGATATCTTCCATATTGCCTCCCACCGGGGCAGATTCTTCGCCATCATCACCAGGTTATTCCTGAAATTCAGCAAAACCTTCCGTGCATTGCCCTTTGGCAAAGTGCCCCCACCTACATGATATACAACGGATTGTGGACAGGCAAATACCTTGTACCCCGCTAATTGCAGGCGCCAGCAAAAGTCTATTTCTTCCTGGTGGGCAAAAAAGTATTCATCCAGCCCGCCCAGCGCATGATACAGGTTGGCTCTCACGAACATAGCCGCACCACTGGCCCAGAAAATAGGCTCCGCGGTATCGTACTGCCCTTCATCCTTCTCACAGACATCAAAAATACGTCCCCGGGCAAAGGGGTAGCCGAGGCTATCGAGCCAGCCACCCGCCGCTCCGGCATATTCAAACAGCTCTTTATTATCGTACTGTAATATTTTGGGTTGACAGGCCGCTATCATTTTATCATTTTCAAGCAAATCCACCATGGCATCCACCCAATTGGGCGTTACCTCTACATCAGAATTCAATAAAATGTAATAATCAGCCTGAATTTGCTTCAACCCCTCATTATAACCCTGTGCAAAGCCATAATTGTCTTTGTTTTGTATAATACGCACGGTAGGCCAATGCTGTTGCAGGTAGGATATAGAATCATCGGAAGACGCATTATCAACCACCACCACCTCCTTATTGGTATAGGTAGTAGCCAGCACAGACGGTAAAAACTGTTGCAGAAATTTTCGTCCGTTCCAGTTCAGGATTACTATGGATACGAGTGGTTTTGCCATGCTGGTGTAAAAATAATTCAACTAAATAAAGGATGCAAAGGAACGGTTTTTATAAATTACACGAATGATTCAACCGCTTTTTAACTGGAGAACCGGATTAGCCCTCATTGCCATAGCCATTGTAAGCGGTACTATTTTCTATTCGCAATACCTGGCTCGTAAAATTGCCCGCGAAGAAAGGCAAAAAGTAGAGGAATGGGTAGAAGCTACCAAGTTGCTGTTACATGATACCACCGGATTGAGCGATAAACTGGTAAGCATCATTATTGCAGAAAATAATACCGTACCCATTATTGTTACTGACGAGAAAGGACATGTACTCGATCATGTAAACCTCGATTCCGTCAGCGTAGCAACTGATACGGCCTTCGTGCGGAAGAAATTAAATGAATTCCGGTCGCAAAACCCAACTATTGAATGGGTTGACCCGCTGAACCCGGGCGAAAAAAATCTGTACAATTACGGACATACCTCTTTGTTAAACCAGGTCAGGTATTATCCCCTGGTTCAGTTATTTATCGTAAGCATGTTCATTATAATTACCATACTGGCGCTAACAACCAGTTTTCGATCGTCGCAAAACCAGGTTTGGGCAGGAATGGCCAAAGAAACGGCGCATCAGTTGGGCACGCCATTAACGTCGTTACAAGGTTGGGTAGAAATAATGAAAGAGAATTATTCCGGCGAAAAGATCGTGCAGGAGATGGAAAAAGATGTGGACCGGTTAAAGCTGGTGAGTGACCGGTTTGGAAAAATTGGCAGCACGCCGCACCTGGAGAAAAATAATATTGTTTCACAAGTAGCCAGCATGGTAGAATACATTCGCAAACGGGCACCCGGCAAAGTGCAGTTTGTACTGAATACCCGGAATATAAATGAGATCTATACGATGATCTCCCCTCCCCTGTTTGACTGGGTTATTGAAAACTTGCTAAAAAACGCCCTGGACGCCATGGAGGGCAAAGGCTCCATCACCCTCAACATCTGGCAGCAGGAGGGACAAACTTTTATTGATGTCACCGATACCGGCAAGGGGATTGCCAAACAGAATGTCGGCAAGGTTTTTAAACCGGGATTTACCACTAAAAAGCGCGGCTGGGGACTGGGATTGAGCCTATCTAAACGTATTATTGAACAATATCACAAGGGTATGTTGTTTGTGAAGAACTCCGAACCGGGGAAGGGAACCACGTTCAGGATCGTTTTGAAAGACGGAAAATGATAGTCGTGAATGGTGAAAGGTCAATGGTGAATTGGCAGGTGGCCAAGTTTCAGGTTACCTCCGATTTTTGACTTCTTATCGCCATCCTGAGAAATTCTTTCCAAGATATCAGTAAATCAATTATTTTTGCGACCCAATTAAAGTGCCCGGGTGTTGAAATTGGTAGACAAGCCACTTTGAGGTGGTGGTGCTGGAAACGGCGTGCTGGTTCGAATCCAGTCCCGGGCACAAAAAAAAGGCCTTGTAAATGAATGTTTACGAGGCCTTTTTATTAATATCAGGATGTAAAATATTTTTATAACTTAAAGCCAACAGATATACTAAGTACCCTGTGTTTGTTGCTATTATCCGCTGAGCTGTTAGATCCTGATTGCAACTTGGCCAGGCCGTACCCATAATTAAGGGCAATCATTGCATTTTTTAATTCAAATCCTGCTGTACCATTCAATCCGTAATCAAATCTTCTCATTACACCTAAGCCAGTACCTTCTTCATTATTAAAAGTGGATGGGTCATCATTGCTATATTCGATTTTCTCTTTGCTGTTGTATGAAATAGCCAGATTTCTTCCTTCAATTTTTCTCTTACCACCAACACCAATAGCTATATACGGACCAGCGCCAAAAAAGATGTTTGATTCAGATCCCAGAGGCAGTTTTATAGCCAAATTTACCGGAACCTCAATGTAAAATGGGTTAGCAGTAGCTTTATAATAAAAATTATCATTGGGGCTGCCGCTTTGAATTTTAGTGCCTTTGCCAGTAAAAAAAAGACCAGGTTGAATTGCCAATATCTTTGAAATGCTAATGTCGCCCATTATACCCACGTGAAATGAAGTCAACATTTTCGCATCATCTACTTCACCATCACTATTGTAAGACACATTGGCAAAATTTACTCCGCCTTTTAACCAGGCAGCGTCGGTTTGAGCAAAAGAGGTTACACTAATACAACTAATACAACTGATAATGAAAAAATTAATTGATAGTTTTGAGATCATAATTGATTGTTATAGGGTGATTACTAAAAAGCCGAAGTTTGACCGCAACAATTGCATAAGGTTTAATTACTATTTGGCGAACCCCAACAGAAGCAACTATAAAAAATTGGCAACCAGGACATAAAGAACCCTCTCCCTAACACAAAAGCCCCAACTTTCGTCGGGGCCTTTGTACTTTATGACGTTGCGAACAGTCGAAATTTTATTAATTATGGAGAACTTTATTGATGGCCAGTGTGGCATCCGTTGAGCCCGTAAGGTATAAGGTGTAGATCTTACCTGACTGCAGATCGGGTATATCAAAATTGCCTATATTATTCCTGGAAGCTGTTCCATAAAGTTTGAAAGACAAAGTTCCCGGATCAACATATTTATATCCACTTTGAATATTCCGGCTAATATTGGTGACAAGGTCATCCCCTGCCCCATTTTTAATATAGATATCTGAAGGGGCCGCGTCGCTCAAGTGAATAAATTTGATCTTAACTTTTCCATTGTTCGGCACTGCCAGGTCATCTTCATATGCTTTTACCCGTGACGATGATCCTTGTCCGGCCAGGTAAACCGTAAAACTTACTCCATTGATTGTATACAATTCGCCGGTTGCAGTAACTGAGTTGGTCCCTTCATTTTTGAATTCAGCTACCAGCCTTTTGCCAGATGAGGTATTGATATAATTAGATGCATCTGTAAAATTCAACCCACCGTTTACCAGCACCTGATTGGCCAGGGTAAAACCCTGGGCCAACGTTCCTGGAGAAGCGTTTACAACTTTAATATTAAATGAACCTGATTCGTCGATGTCATTTTTTTCACAGGAAAAAAACAAAGTAGTGACCAGTGATAATACCAGTCCTTTTAATAGATGAATGCTGATTAACATCTTCCTTTTCATAGTAAATGCGTTTAATTTTCAGTTTATTACTACGAAAGTATCAGCATTCAGTACCTGAGGGTACTGAAAACTCAACGAAGCGGGCAAAATTAAGGGTGACTATCGTTTTTTAGGAAGTTAAACGATTGCATCGTGTGCATGATCCGTTAACCGGAGATTGCTTTTGTACTGCCTTTGTAAAGATGAGTAAAAGTGGTATTCCAACAATACTCGCTATACCTATTGGTATAAAAACGACGATTCCTGTCATACATTTAACGCCTTTTTCTAACAATCCATTTATAGACATTTGGATGGCAAAAATGGTAGCCATGATACCAATAGCCATAAATAGTAATCCCAGGGAGATTTTCAACAACCAGGTAACGCCTTTCGCTTTATTTAAATACCGAAGTATCAAAAACATCATTAAAAAAGGGGTAAGAATAACAGCTAATGGTATAACTAATATTTCCATAATAACTACATCCGTTGTATGTATGCTAATATA
>DASUVL010000776.1:0-8762 GCA_036379015.1 Niastella sp. | reverse complement strand
TAGTCGGGAAAGATGTTGTTTTTATTTACCTGGGTTACGGAGATAAGAAGGATAACTGGTTAGCGGCTCGTAAGGATTTAGAAATAGCGGGAATGCATTATTTGCTCGATGATAAACAAATCAAGGAGGCGGAGGAATTATTTGAAATCAATGGAATACCGCATTATGTAATTATTGACAAACAGGGCCGTATTTTAGCCAAACACGCAGAGCGCCCAGAGCAGGTTTATGAAAGACTTTTGGAACTATTGTAGATGTAAGAAGAGTTTCGATAGATCTGTATACGGTTCTAAAAAATTCGATCCCTGCGACTTCAACTTCAAACTATTTTCTAATAAATCCCCCAATTTTTCAACCTGATCCACTTTTGAACATGATCCCTTTTCCACCTCGTCTAAATAAAAAAGACCGCCATTGCTGACAGTCTTTTTCTTCTGAGGTCCCGACCAGATTTGAACTGGTGTAAAAGGTTTTGCAGACCTCTGCCTAGCCGCTCGGCCACAGGACCTTTTGTTCCTCCCATTTTATCAGCACTTTACATGTCTGATGAATGGGGTGTGCAAAAGTATGATATTTGTCGGATATTTGAAACAACCTTTTCAATCCTTTTTTATGCAGCGTATCCAGGAATCGGAATTGATTATCAACAAACGGGGGGCCGTTTACCACCTCGACCTGCGGCCCGAAGAACTGGCCCACACCATTATCACCGTCGGTGACCCCGACCGGGTGGCCACGGTGAGTAAACATTTCGACCGTATTGAACATAAATGCAGCCACCGCGAATTTATTTCCCATACCGGTATCCTCGGCAAAAAAAGATTGACCGTCATCTCCACCGGCATTGGCCCCGACAATATTGACATTGTGCTGAACGAACTGGATGCTCTGGTAAATATCGACCTTCTCACCCGTACCATCAAACCCCAGCTGACGCCGCTGAATATCATCAGGGTGGGCACTTCCGGCGCTTTGCAAGCCGATATTCCTACCGATAGTTTTGTAGTTTCTACCCATGGCCTGGGTATCGATAACCTCCTGAACTTTTACCGGTACGAAGAAAATGACGAGGAAAAGCAATTATTGCAATCTTTCGTAACCCAAACCCAGCTCAATCATCGTATTTCACAACCTTATATATGTGGCAGCAGCGCCCATCTTATTAAACATTTTGTAAATAACTTTCATCACGGCATTACGGTCACCTGTCCGGGGTTTTATGGCCCGCAAGGCCGCATTTTGCGGTTGGGACTAAGCAATCCGCAACTGATCGACCGCCTTACCCAGTTTACCTTTGGCCCTCACCGCATCACCAATTTTGAAATGGAAACTTCCGGTATTTATGGACTGGGCAAGTTACTTGGGCATCATTGCCTTTCTTTAAGCGCCATCGTCGCCAACCGCGTTACCAAACAATTTTCAAAAGACAGCCAGGCGGCTATTGAACAATTGATCAAAAAAACACTCGACATTGTAAGTACCTGGTAAATGGCCAGTAGTAAATAACAATATGTTATAATAAGACAGCCCATTATGGTACGTCCCTGGTTTGTAGTAATATTGTGGTATGGAATTATTCTTTCACAAATACCAGGGTACGGGAAACGACTTTGTTATTTTAGATAACCGCGATGAACGATACAATGGATTGACCACAGAACAGATCCGCTTTTTATGTAACCGCCGTTTTGGGATCGGCGCCGATGGTTTAATGTTATTGAATAATGCCAACGGGTACGATTTTGAAATGAAGTACTACAATGCCGATGGCGGCGAAAGCACCATGTGCGGCAATGGCGGCCGCTGCCTGGTTAAATTTGCGTACAATATTGGTTTGAAAAAAGATAAATACCTTTTTATTGCAGTGGATGGGCCGCATGAGGCTGAAATTGACGATGATGGCACTGTTAGCCTTAAAATGAAAGATGTGGATGGTGTGAAAGACTATCATAGCGACTTTATTGTAGATACCGGTTCACCCCACTATATTAAACTCACGCCCAATGTGTGGGATTACGATGTTTTCAAAAAAGGGAAAGAGATCCGCTATAGCAACACCTTCGCTAAAGAGGGTATCAATGTAAACTTTGTTGAGCAGAAAAATGACGATGAAATAATCGTACGCACTTACGAACGCGGGGTAGAAGATGAAACCCTGTCGTGCGGCACCGGTGTTACAGCCAGCGCCCTGGTATGTTACCATAACGAACGGGGATTCAACGATGTAACTGTACAAACCAGGGGCGGAAAATTAACGGTGGAATTTGACCGCACCGGCGATGATACCTACAACAACGTGTGGTTATGCGGCCCTGCTGAGAAAGTTTTTGAAGGAAGCGTAACATTGAAATAATTACCGGTTACCAGATCCGGTTACTGGTGCCGGCTTAGCCGGGAGTAACTGGCAACCAGCCCCTACAATCAGTATGGGGCATATTTTTTTCTGGTATTCTTAATTAAAAATTACACCCGCCGTATCAAAATGCGGCCTTACCTTTGCGCCGCCTATGATTCAATACTTCAAGAATATTAATTACCAAACCATAGCGATTGATAAGCCGGAAAACGGCTCCTGGGTGAATATTTTACCACCCCTGAAACAGGAGGAGTTCTCTGAATTATCTAATTCACTGGATATTCCGCTCGACTTCCTGACCGATTCGCTTGATATTGATGAGAGGACCCGCTTTGAAGAGGCTGACAACGTAAAGCTGGTGGTTATTAAAACACCCACTGAAAACAACTCCTTTAACGAAAGCGACGCCTATTATATCACCATTCCGATCTGTATTATTATCACGCACAACCAGATCGTAACGGTGAACTCTTTTGAGAACGGCGCTATCAAGAAATTCCTGAACACCTTTCAAAACCGGCATCCCGATAACCGGAAAATGATGGTGCTGAAGATCATTGAAAAGATCATTCAGACCTACCTGGAATCCCTGAAAGAGATCAATCAACGCAGAAATATTTTTGAGCAAAAACTGTATGCTTCCAGCAAGAACGAGCATTTGCTGCAATTGATGCGGATCCAGAAAAGTCTTGTATATTTTGTAACCGCATTACGGTCGAACGAACTGCTGCTGATGAAAATTGAACGCACCAATTTCCTGGGGTTGAATGAAGAAGAGAAAGAGTTTTTGAATGACCTCATCATTGACAATGCACAGGCGTTGGAAATGGCGAATATCTATACCAACATCTTAAGCAGCACCCTCGATGCATTTGCGAGCATTATTGCCAATAACCAAAACGAAGTGTTGCGGCGGTTATCGGTAATCACTATTGTACTGTCGCTGCCGGTGCTGGTTGCCAGTATTTACGGGATGAATGTACCTATCCCCTACGCCCATTCACCCTTTGCCTTTTATATTCCGGTATTTTTATCGCTTGTCATTTCACTGGTAATTGGCTGGTTCTTTTTGAAGAAGAAGCTTTTCTAAAAAGGCAACAAGGCAAAAAGGCAACGAGGCATAAAGAGAAAAGCGAGGCCAAAAAGAGAAGAACCACAAACCATAAACTACAAACAACAAACTGATAACTTAATCGGCTATGTTTAATATACGTGTCTATGGTATTTTAATCGGCGATAACAAAAAAGTCCTGGTAAGTGATGAATTTATCCGTGGCGATTATTATACCAAATTCCCCGGTGGCGGATTGGAGTTTGGCGAAGGCACACGCGATTGTTTGAAAAGAGAATTCAAAGAAGAAATGGACCTGGAAATTCGCGTAGGCGATCATATCTATACCACCGATTATTTCCAAATGAGCGCGTTCAATCCCGCCCACCAGATTATTTCCATATACTACTACGCACATGCGCTGGAACCTATAAAGGTGCCGCTGCGTCAAAAACCATTTGACTTCGACGAACAACAACTGGCTGTTTATAAAGAAAGAGGAGAAACAGAAACATTCCGCTTCATTGACTGGAATGATTTTTCAGCAGCATCTGTTTCTCTGCCTATCGATAAGATAGTAGCCAACATGCTGAAGACCATGTAATATTTGGTTGGGTCACTAAAGATTGGATCGCTACATCAACTACGTCGGTTAAAACAAATCTGGCAGCGCAAGAAACACGCCTGCAAAATAAGTATTTACCTTTTTTATGCTGTGGCCAGAAGCCTTGCGCATTTTCTTTGCAAAAGCAACCGGCAATGTTGCCTTCACCCCTTCTTTATCATACATGTAAATGAGACCGCCGGTTTTCATGCCAAACACATAGCCCATGCCATCCCCTACTGCATCCTGATCTTGCCGGGACGGGCCCTGTACAAAATTAATTAGTTGCGTGTATGTAGTTTGCGAAAACGATAACCTGTTTGGGTTGTGCACATTAATAGCATCCCGATTTTGGGGTTGCGCCATTTCTCCATCGGGATGACTGTGATAATACACCAACGCTTTCTCTTTGATCAATAAAGCAGCACCTGCAAACAAGCGCGGGTCTGACAGATCGCCGGTGGTACAGGTTACGGTCCCATCCGGAAATACAACACCGCCATGTTCTTTATACCGGTGGGCATCCGTGGTAGTACACTTCAACCGAATGTTCTCATACATACGTTGAATGATCCGTTTATCCAGTATAGGTATTATATTTTCAACAACCAGCTGATCGTCAATATGTCCGTAACGCAACCGCCTTGCAACCTGTCGCGCCGTACTGCGCGTAATGCCGATAACCGTAGCCGGATTATAATCAGCGCTTACCTGTGCGGTTGAGTCATCTAACGGTACATCATGAAAGATCTGGTTGAATGATTGCTTTGTCTTTATTACATAGCTGGCCCCATTGGCAGCATGTACATCGCGATATAATAATTTACCACGTTCATTATAATAGTAGGCGGTATCATGCCGGTTAATGTGAGCTAAAACGATCTCGGGGTGCAGGATTGGAAAGGAAAGCAAAATGAGAAAGATGGGATACTTCTTCATAATGATAAGGTTTATGATGAGAAAAAATAGGATATATCACTCATTAAATGAGCGCGATCAATGAAGGGTATACATGGAAAAAAGTAGATCCTGTTGATGCGGCAAATCCTGGCTAAGCAATTTGACTGTGCAGTAGTGTTACAAACGGGTAGCAATATTATGCTGTATAAATTGTTCAACCAAATTTACAGCTTAAAAAAAACACTTATGTGACACAAACTTTTCTTAATGTATTTATAAGAAACTGATAACTATTTGTTAACTGGTTGCGATGGTAAAAAAGAAAATGGCAGAGTGGCCTTTACTCCGCTGGAATCATAAATATAGATCAGTAGAGAATTTTTATTCATGCCGAATACATAATTGATGGTGTTTTTTTTCACCGCATTTTGATCTTCGCTTGACGGGCCTTGCACAAAAGCATATCTCGTTTTCTGCCCCTTATTATTAACACAATCATTTTCACCACTGGGATGGCTATGATAACACCCTATCCCTATCCATATGCTATCAATATCTACTGCAGCGCCTCCCTTACATACATCAGACCATTCCCCTATTTGAAATGTTAGTGAACTGTCCGTTTTTATAACACCCCCATATTCGTAAAAATCAGTTGAACTATCAGTACCACTACCACTATCATGAATGGCATCAAACATTTCCCTGATCGTATTTTTGTCCAGTATCGCCACAATATTTTTTCCTACCAGTCTGTTACTTAACTTGCCCCTGCGAATAAGCCTTCCTACCCTTTTCGCTTTGCTTACCGGAATGCCATGCACCTCAGCAGGTTGGTAATTACCTGAACTTTTTGTTGAATCCCCGCCATACCAATCCGGAAATATTTCCTCTCGTGTTTTACACGTCCTGATCACAAAATTCCCCGGTGAAGCTGCTTTTGTATCGCAAAATATAGTATCACCTTTTTCATTAAAATAATACGCGGTATCACGCCATTGAATAGTTGATTCACGCGCAATAACAGGATGGTTTAATGATGTAGCCACGCAAGCCAATAGCATTCCTGCTGCCTGCAAGGCAATAGAAATCCCCCTTTTCATACTGATAAAGTTTGAAAAATACAAACATGCAACAGTCATTGACTATTCATGACAAAAGCGGGCACAGGATTAACAAAGTTTGTAATGGCACTAAACGTAAGGTAACGGCTTCTCAAATGGATGGTAATATATATCGCGCAGGAAATAACAACTAACGGTTAACAATATTAGTTTTTTAAAATAATGTCGCCAAATTAAAAACACAGCATCTTTAGTCACAAGTACCGCAGTACATTACCAGAAAATAATATTCTTTTTTTTCTTTACACAGAACCGGTTAAAAAAGAATATTTCACAGGCCGTTTTAAGCGGCAACCCTTACCCTGATTTTTTCGTACGGTTAATTGTTTCCGGAAAAATGGGGTGTTTTCACCTTTTTTAAACAACGCAGTACAAGTGATATCAATTCTTACAAAAACATTGGCCATTTTAACAGACCGCGAGAAAAAGCAGTTGACCCGGCTTACCGTGTTAAGTCTGGTTATCAGCATTGCTGATATTGCGTCCCTGGCCTTATTGCTTTACATCATACACTTCTATACGCAGCCGGTTGATGCCATTCAATCATTCACTCCCTTGTTGGGCAAATCAATAGCACAATGGTTGTTCAATCGTTCGTCCCTTATCCTGATCACCTTGTTCTTTATGGTGTTCGCATTAAAGAACCTGGCCGCTTATCTTATTCATTCCTGGCAAACCCGGTTTGTGCACCAGGTAGCTTCCCGCATTTCCCGCAATAACATGTTGCAATACCTCGAGGGAAATTATGCCAATTATATTCATACTGATTCATCGGTATTTACCCGTAACATCAGCCTGCAACCGCTGGAGTTTTGCCAGCATGTACTCGCGCCTATGCAACAGGTATTTACAGAAGCGGTACTCATCGTGTTAACTATTGTAGTCATCCTCGTATTCAATGCCCAATTGTTCCTGCTATTATTGATCATACTGCTACCGCCGGTTATTGTTGCCGGCTGGCTTACCAAAAGAAAAGGACACAAGGCCCGCAACTATATAAAAAGTAGTAGAACCACCATGTGGCAACACCTGCATGAATCAATAGCCGGTTTTGTTGAAAGTAATATTTATGATAAGAATGCATTTTTCACAGAGCGGTACGCCACCGCCCAACAGGCTCTCAATATGCATCAAAGCAGTCTGCAATCTATGCAGGCATTACCGGCCCGGCTCACAGAAGTATTTGCCGTGTTCGGTTTACTGGTTTTGATCGCTATCAGTCATTGGTGGGGCAATGGTCAATATGCCACGCAGATCGTTACGCTCGGCGCTTTTATGGCTGCGGCTTACAAGATCATTCCGGGTATAGCCCGCATTCTGAACAGCACCGGTCAGATCCGTACCTATTCATTTACCATTCATGCCCTGGTGCAACATAATAAAGCAGTCGATCAACAACCAGGCGACTATACGCCGCTCCCTATACAATCCATAGCGCTGGAACAGATTGGTTTTACTTATGATCACACACCGGTGCTGGATCATTTTTCCTGTCAGTGGCAACCCGGGGATTTTATTGGTATAGCGGGGAGGTCCGGTAAAGGCAAAACCACCCTGTTAAATATTTTACTGGGATTTGTTACACCGCATGCCGGCCAGGTATACATCAATCAACAACCTACCACCAGTTTGCAACGAAAACAATACTGGGATCAAATAGCCTATGTAAAACAGCAACCATTTTTCATGTATGATACCCTGCTGGCGAATATCACGCTCAGTGGCCGGCAATACAATGTACATCGCCTGCGGGAAGCCCTTGACATATCGGGTATTTCGGAATGGATGCCCCAATTACCAGACGGCATCAACACCCTGCTTACAGAACATGGAAAGAACATCAGTGGTGGTCAGCGGCAACGGATTGCATTGGCGCGGGCATTATATAAAGAAGCCAATCTGATCATTCTGGACGAACCTTTTAGTGAGTTGGATGAAAAAGCAGAAGAGAAGCTATTACATCACTTGCAGCAACTGGCCGCAGCCGGTAAAATCGTTGTTCTGATCACGCACAATAAAAAAAGCCTTAACTGGTGCAATAAGATCATAACCCTGTAAAAAACAAAACCCAAAACTCAAATACCAAATCAAATCCCGAACTCAGCAATCAGATCCAATCAGATAGCAACCGCCCTTTGGGCCCTTTCTTCTTTCCATGATACCAACCCTTTTGATCGGGTTACCGTATAAATGGGAACCAAATAACAAATCACAAAATACAAATCTCAATTACCCAAAATTCGTTGAGCCTTTGGAACTTGTGATTTGGTTCTTGTGATTTTTTAAGCAACCCGGCAGGCATTATTAGCGTACAGGCTATAGGCTAATACGCTAGTGCAACATAAGCCATGCGGGTTTACATTACACCAGCTAACCAATTGCCACTGTTATTTACAAACTAAACGTTTTCTTTGTGCAATTACCTGCCAACCGAAAATTGGACAAGTACATTGGTTACTGCCTGATTGTTATCTTACTACCTGTCACCAGGTTGCTGGGTATTTTGATGCGCAGGAATCACCGCGTGCAGCAACCACCCCAACACATGTTGTTCATTAAACTACTCGGGCTTGGCAGCCTTGTGGTTGCTACTGATTCCATTCGGGCCATGCGGCAAAAAATGCCCAATACCCGTTTTATTCTTCTGACAGATAATAATATTGCCAGTGGTATTGAACCCTTCCATGTATTTGATGAAATATGGGCTGTTGATACCAGCAGTTTGTC
>DASUVL010000775.1:0-2012 GCA_036379015.1 Niastella sp. | reverse complement strand
TCAGGGAATTTCTGAATTGCTGCAGTTTTTTATTTAAGACAACATCTCTCCCAACAATTGCACAGGAAATGTTTTTAATAAGACCATCGGAGATGGTAAAGCAGGAATCCTCCATGTTTAATTGAAACCCTTTGCCTAAGGGATTGGGCCGGAGAAGGGTATAATTGTGCCCTTCCAAATGGGCACTAAATACATTGATCAGGGTATCAGAACGTAATATGACCAGGTCTTTGTCAGACATGATCCCTATGTTATGATCGGCACTTTCCTGTAAGATGCCTACTACAGATACCAGCTTGATCTTTTTTAGAACAGGGTCGTTTTCCTGGTTATGTATTTTGCCGTTATAATAATAACAAATATTGTTTTTAAAAGGGGCCATCCATATTCTTCCCTTTGAATCGGCAAATAGTTTTATTATTTCAGTCTCCGGTAAACCATCGGTAGTAGTGAAGTTTTTGAAATGGGTGCCATCGAAACGGCTGATGCCGGCTTCGGTAGCAAACCAAATGAACCCGTCTTTATCCTGGCAAAGATCAAAAACGGTAGAACCGGCCAAACCGTCTTTTACATCGTAATGTATATAATTATATTCCTGGGCATGGGAAGCACAAACAGTTAATAAACCGGTTAACAGTGGCAGGAATCCGATAAAACGTTTGAAGATCATAGAGAGTTTGGCTACTATGATGGCAAGAGTCCCCATAAGCGACTGGTTTTCCGACAACGGTAATGGTATTATCCGTTATCGGAATATCGTTTGAAGGTATAAAAAAAGGTTATAGGGGGGTATTTTAAAATGCAAAGATTTTATTAATAAGCGAGTGGGCTGGTGGGGAGTAGCTTGTGGGAAGTGAAAGGTGAATAGGTTTCCATTAGGGAAGTTTCCCTAACAGGTATACGCCAACTTATCACTTACCATTTATCACTCATTTATATTCGTAGTCGTATGGTAGCAGTTCGGCCAGTTTTTTCCAGGCCCAGTACCCTGAGTTGATCACATCGTATTGCTCGTAAAAATAGCCGTTCTTTTCAATAACAAAACCATTGGCAATGTCGAGCACTGTTATCTGGAAACGGGTAGCAGGCGGTAATTTATATTCTTCCAGGAACTGTTTATCGGGTAACACGTTTCCATAGCTGATCCGGTAACGGCCTGTCCAGTTTATTTCCACCTCACCGCTGTCGGAAAGATAATCCTGCTCGTTATAAAAGTTTGTAATAAATGTGCCTTTTGCACTTTGCGGGTCGTCGTTCAGTTTTTCAACAATAAAACCCTGTTTGGCCAACGTGCTATCATAGAATGATCGCATAAAATGCAGGCGGGAACCCAGGTAGGTGCGCGCCCGGTTCTTTTTCCATTGGGTTTTTACTTCTTCGGTGCTATCCATTTCCTGAAACAGCGGCGAACCGGTGTATTGGGTGATATTACTGGAATAATCGTAACTGAAAGAATCGAGTTGGTACCGCAGCTTATAGCCCAATGCATAGTTGAGTATGATGAGGTCTTCACGAGCAGTAATTCTTAACCGGTTCCTTTTTTTAGAATAGAAGAAACGTAATACTTCGGGATTTTGAATGGTACATTGGCTTGAAAAGCCTGTATTACCAATAAAGTTCTCGGAAAAAAACTTTCCATATTTTGCTAACCCGTTCGGGTCTTCGGTACTGGCTACTACGGCTACTTCTGTTAACGATTGGTCTACCTTCGCCAATTCTACCAACAGTGTGTCTGCAGAAGGCAGGTTATTGCTGATGCGGAATACTTTTTTTTCATAACCGGTATAGGTTACTACCATATCGTAACCTCCATTAGGAAGGCGCATATAAAACAATCCCTCGGCATTTGAAACAGTTCCCTGGGTAGTATTCTGGCAAAAAGCCGAAGCGCCAAGTAAGGGTTGTTTCGATTCTGCATCAATCACTTTCCCTAATACTTTAAATGATTTTTCCTGTGCTAATAAGGTCGCACTGCAGGTAACGGATAACAACAGGATCATTAAATTTTTCAT
>DASUVL010000774.1:0-2617 GCA_036379015.1 Niastella sp. | reverse complement strand
TACCTGGGGCGTGGCAGTAAACGGTGGAATTTATCCGGATAGCTCACTAGCGGCCCCTAAATACCTGCCCAATCCCAATTTAAAACCACTTATCACAACCACATACGAGCTGGGCACAGAATTACAGTTTTTCAACGGCAGGTTGGGGTTAGACGTGGCTGTGTATTTTGGAAATACCAGACACCAGATCCTTACAAGAACGGTAGATGCCGCTTCAGGGTACAATGCTTCCATTATCAATGCAGGAAAAGTAAGAAATAATGGGGTGGAAATACAATTGAATGCCAAACCTATTGTAACCAAAAGTGGTTTTAGCTGGAGCCTTTATGGAACTTTTGCCCGTAATAAAAACAAGATCCTATCCATGCCGGATAGTACGGTGTTGCTGCGGGCCGGCAACATAGCCAGCGGCCAAATAGTGGCCAAAGTGGGTGGCATGATGGGTGATTTATATGGTCTGGGTTACCAACGCAGTCCTGACGGAGAGGTGATCTACGACGCTACTACCGGGTTCCCAAAGATCACCAGTAATATCATTCGACTCGGAAACACGACCCCTAAATACAAATTCAGCCTTGGCAATAATTTTCGCTATAAGAACTTCAGTTTAAACCTGCTGTTCGATGCACAGATAGGCGCTGTGGCCTACTCGCTTACCCATTACAAAATGGTAGAGCAAGGCAAATTGAAAAGTACATTACCGGGCAGGTACAATGGTATAGTAGGTAACGGTGTGGTAGAAAACCCCGATGGCTCTTACCGCAAAAACGATGTGGTGGCTACCGATGTTGACCAGTATTATCAATATAGCATGGGGCAGTACAATGCAGAGGGAAGCACCTTTAGTACCGACTTTGTAAAATTCCGCGAAGCCTCCATTGCTTATGCCTTTAAGCCAACATTGCTTAAAAAGATTGGTTTATCCACGGCAAGCATTGGTTTGTATGGGCGCGACCTGTTCATTTGGTCACCCTGGCCAATGTTCGATCCTGAGTTTGGAACAATACAGGGTTCAGACATTGTAACAGGTTTTGAAACCGCACAGTTTCCTTCTACCCGCAGTATGGGTTTCACTTTATCTGTCGGATTATAATTATTGTGTAAAAAAATCTTATCAATAATAAAAGAATACAGGGATGAGAAAGCAATTATTTATAGTATGTATGGTGTTGATGGCTGTGCCAACATTCTATTCATGCAAAAAGGGGTTTGATAAGCTGAATGTAGATCCTATCAACGTTCTCGGCACTACTGCCGACAGGCTGCTGGCGCCAGCACTGGTAAACTGTATAACGGTTGGCATGGTCCGTAACAGGAGCTTTACCAACGAATTGATGCAGGTAACTGTATCGCAAAGCGATGGTGATAATACCGTATTCAGATACGCTTTCAAGAATAACCAGTCAGACTATTTATGGAACAACTGGTTTGTGCAACTGACCAACTTTAAACAGGTAGACAGCCTGGCGCGCGGATACGGAAAGGACTCAACCATCAATTTCTCTTATCAGGGTATTGGAAAAGTATGCAAAGCATGGGTGTTTTCGAACCTTACAGATACTTATGGCGATATTCCTTACTTCCATGCACTGCAGGGAGATGTTGATCTTGTACATCCTAGTGTAACGCCGGCTTTTGACAGGCAGAAAGACATTTACCTCGATCTGTTGAACCAGTTGGAAGAAGCCAACATCCTGCTTTCGAGAGGCGATAGTATCGTGAGAACCAGTGATCCCATGTACAAAGGAGATGTAACTAAATGGAGAAAGTTTTGCAATTCATTATACCTGCGTTTTTTGTTGCGTATCTCAGGTAAAGCAGAAGTGCAACAGCAATGTATTTCAAAAATAAAACAGATAGTAGAAAACCCTGCTCAATACCCCATTTTTCAAAGCAATGCAGACTGTGCCAGAGTATTATGGACAGGTGGCAACAGTACTACTGATCCTTATACAAACCCGTATGTTACCGCGGTTCGTACACAGGATTTTAAAGGTCCGGCTATTTGCAATTTCTTTTTACAAAAGCTGGTTGACTGGGTTGACCCGCGTTATGTTACTTCTACTACCTATGGATCAGGTAGCGTTGGCCGTTTGGGTATTTCGCAGGCCAGTGGCGGAGGATGGTATGGCGTAGAAAGCGGATACCAGCCTGGCCATGGAGATCCAAAAGGTTGTTATTTTCAAAGCAATGAAAATCCCACTGCCACTTCAGGTGGTCCCTGGTCGCTGCAGCAAAATCCGTATACTGGTATTATCATGCAATATGCCGAAGTACAGTTTATACTGGCAGAAGCATCTTTAAAGGGATGGATTACCGGCGATCCCAAAACTTTCTGGTACCAGGGCATTGCCTCTGCCATCAATTATTGGGTGCCCAACTTTAATGAAAGTATTACTAATGCCCACTTTACCAAACATCTTTCAAATCTTGGCCTGGCCAGTGAGGTTTGGAATGATATTCTTCCTTTAGAAGATAAAATGGAATTGATCCACGTACAGAAATACTATGCACTGTTTTTGACCGATCTGCAACAGTGGTTTGAATACAGACGCACGGGACATCCTGTGTTACCCAAAGGACAAGGATTGTCAAACGGCGGTGTAATGCCCGCACG
>DASUVL010000773.1:0-3730 GCA_036379015.1 Niastella sp. | reverse complement strand
ACACACAATTGTTTTTATCGGGAAGCTGGCGGGTTTCGTATTCCTCGAAATGCATTTGCATGCCCTCCGCTAACTTCAACCAATCGAATGCCTGCACCAGGGAGCGGGTAATGAAGATCTTTTGATGTTGCTGTAATTCCTGTGTCAGTTGGTCTTCTTCTTTTTCCAACCGGGTAAATTCCAGCACCCGTAGGTCGGTGTTAATGCTCGAAGGGGTAATGCGTGAGTATAGAACCAATCCGGCCAGGGAAGTTAACCGGCTAAGGGCTACGTATACCTGACCAGGTGCAAAGGAGGCACCGGCATCTATAATCGCTTTTTCAAAAGTGAGGCCCTGGCTTTTATGAATAGTAATAGCCCAGGCCAGCCTCACCGGGTATTGTTTAAAAGATCCTACCTCTTCTTCATCTATCTTATCCTCTTCATTATTATATTGGTACCGGATATTTTTCCAGGTTTCTTTTTCAAGAAGAAAGTCGTATTCATCCCCTTCAAACCGCACATATATTTCCCCTCCTTTGATTTTGGAAATGGTTGCAATTTTACCATTGTAAAACCTTCTTGATTCGCCCTTATCATTTCTAATGAACATGATTTGAGCGCCTTCTTTTAGTTGAAGCAGTGCATCGGCGGGGAATGCCCGCTCATTAAAATCACCGGTAACTTCAGCTTTGCATTCACATACCCCGCTCGTCAGTTTATTCAACTGATGCTGATTGATGGTATCTGCCCTGGCGTTATGTGTTGTAAGGGTTATATAGTTTTCATTATCAGGACATTCATAGCCCGGCAGATAATTTTTGTGCAGCAGTGTTAGATCTTCTTCTGTTGTTTTATTATTCCGGATATTATTGAGCACCCTGATAAAATCGGGTTCGTGCTGGCGGTAAATTTTTTTCAGCTCAAGATACAACGGTGGGTTTTGCTGCAAGGCCTGGGCATCAAAGAAGAAAGGACTTCTATAATGTTGTCGCAAAATATCCCATTCTTCGTTTTTGACCACAGGGGGTAACTGAAACAGGTCGCCAATGTACAGCATTTGTACGCCGCCAAAAGGTTCCTGGTGCCTTCTCCGGAAATGACGCAGGATGCAATCTATTTCATCGAGCAAATCGGCCCGCAGCATGCTCACTTCATCAATGACCAGCAGCTCAAGTTCCTGCAGTAATAGTTTTTTATCGTTAGTTACCCGCAGGTTTTTTAACAGCGTGTGGGGGGTATTGAAGGTATTATTACCGATCCAGCCACCTTGTTGAACAGGAATAAATGACCCGTGAGGTAATTGAAAGAAAGAGTGTAATGTTACGCCGCCGGCATTAATAGCGGCCACGCCGGTTGGCGCCACCACGGCCATTTTTTTAAAAGTGTTCTCCCTAATGTATTTTAAAAAAGTTGTTTTGCCGGTACCTGCTTTTCCGGTCAAAAAGATGTTGCGGTTTGTTTGATTCACAAACCGAACAGCCAGTTGAAAGAGTTGATTCGACGAATCGGTAGAAAAAGCCATAGCACCTCACTTTGCGGCAAGATAGTTAAAGCAGCATAAAGCGTGAAAAAGTGGTGTAATAGCTACTCAGACCATATATTACATATTTTTATATTCGCTATTTTGTTGCGCCCTTTGCTAAAATTTTGAAAATTGGGATGGAATAAATTAAAAAAGGAAGACTTGTAATGTCATATTTTAAGGCATGAAAGAAGAAATTTTGCCTTTTTTATATGATTTAGATCACAAAAAATGCGGGGAATTGAAAAATTCATCTATATTAGCAGAGGCAAAATAAAAAAAGCCACCTGTAGAAACAGCTGGCCTCTAACGATTGCTTGCCATATGAAAAAAGAGATAAATCTATTTGTCTTTTTGAATACTGCGTATTAACTTGCCGTATTCTTTTTTGAGCCTCTAATGATTGCTATTTCTCTAACGATTGCTTCCCATAACCATTTTGCTCATTTGCTGAATCAAAAGTAGGATGTAAATGTGTACCTTTCAAAACATCTTACTACCGGTTTAATTACGCCAAAAGTGTGAAAAAAATCCTAAAGCCCTTACCGGTATTGAGTTTCAGGCAAATTTACTAATTATGTCCAACCGATTTACAGATGCGTTGTTTCAATTGGTTCATTCACTGGAGAAGTCGGAAAAGAGGCACTTTAAACTTTATATAAAAAGAAGCTCGGCAAACGAAGACTTGAAAATCATACGGTTATTTGATGCGTTGGATAAATTGGAGGAGTATGACGAAAAGTTGTTGCTTAAAAAGTTACCAGATATCAAGAAGCCGCAGCTTGCTAACATAAAGACCCATTTATATAAACAGTTATTGGGCAGCCTCAGGCTGTTAAAAGCTACTGAGAACATTGATCTTCAACTGAGTGAACACCTTGACCACGCGCGGGTACTTTACAATAAGGGATTAAAACTGCAAAGCCTTAAAGTTCTGGAAAAGGCTAAGGAGATCGCACGCGCCAATCAGAAATTTAATTTCCTGGCCCAGGTCATTTCTTTGGAAAAAAAGATCGAGACCCTGCATATTACCCGCAGTTCTACAGAAAAAACCCTTCATCTGGCCGAAGAGGCCCAGGAAATCAGCAGCCATATCGACCGCGTTACCCGTCTTTCCAACCTGGCCTTGCTTCTTTACCGGTGGTTTGTGCTTAATGGCCATGCCCGAAATCCGGAAGATATACGGGATCTTAAAACCTGGTTTAAGGAATACCTGCCTGCCGATGTAAATGCAGTGAATGGTTTTTATGAAAAACTGTACCTGTACCAAAGCTACAGTTGGTATGCATTTATTCAGCAGGACTTTTTAATGTATTACCGGTATGGACAAAAGTGGATTGACCTGTTTAATGAACAGCCCCTGATGAAGGAAGTAGAAACAGGCCACTATGTGAAAGGCATGCACAACCTGCTGAATGCCCATTTTGATTTGCGTAATTTCAAACAATTTGAAATTACGTTGAAGCAGTTTGAGGCGTTTGCCGAAACACCGGTAGCTACGCACCACGATAATTTTCGCACGCATACATTCATTTATATCAATAGCGCAAAGATCAACCAACACCTGATGCAGGGAACCTTTAGGGAAGGATTGGCGCTGGTGCCTTATATTGAAGAAAAGCTGGAAGAATACGCGCTGTTTGTTGACCAGCACCGCATCCTGGTATTCAACTATAAAATCGCCACCCTGTATTTCGGGAATGGGGATTTCGAAAAATGTATTGATTACCTGCAGCGGATCATCAATGGATCGCTTGACCTGCGGATAGATCTGCAATGCTATGCCCGCTTGTTACATATGCTGGCCCATTATGAAATGGGTAATTTTGAATTGATGGAATCGCTCACCAAATCGGTTTACCGGTTTATGGCCCGGATGAAAAATATAACGGTAGTAGAAGAAGAGATGTTAAAGTTCCTCCGCCATTCATTTGGTGTAAGCCCACGTGAGTTAAAGCCTGAGTTGGAAAAGTTCCTGACCAAGATCAAACATCTTGAGAAAAACCGGTACGAAACAAGGGCATTTGCTTACCTGGATATTATTTCCTGGACAGAAAGTAAAGTATACCAAAAGCCAATGCGGGAAGTGGTATATGAAAAATATTTAAAAAGCAGGCATCGGGTTACTTCTGCAGTTACCTGAGCCGATAGTCAAAGGGTGCGCTTTCAAAAGAGGCGCACCCTTTACATTTGTGGTCATAGCTCGCTTCCATTTAGATATAATTA
>DASUVL010000772.1:0-3259 GCA_036379015.1 Niastella sp. | reverse complement strand
TAAAGATGCTAAGGAAAACCAATTTGCTTTGCCTGCTGTAAATACAATTGGCACTAATAACATCAATGCGACCCTTGAGACAGCCGCAAAAGTTAATTCGCCTGTTATTATTCAATTCTCAAACGGCGGCGCCCAGTTCATTGCTGGTAAAGGCATGCCGAACGACCAGTTACAAGCTAATATTTCCGGTGCTGTTTCAGGCGCCTTACACATACATAATGTAGCAAAATATTACGGCGTACCAGTGGTGTTGCACACCGACCACGCTGCTAAAAAATGGTTACCCTGGATCAGTGGTTTGATAGATGCCGGCGAGCAATTCTTCAAAGAGAAAAAACAACCCCTGTTCAGCTCCCATATGCTCGATCTGAGCGAAGAACCGATCGAAGAAAATATTCATACCTCTGTTGAATTCTTCAAACGCATGCAGCCCCTGGGCATGGGTATTGAAATTGAGCTGGGTGTTACGGGTGGAGAAGAAGATGGCGTTGACAACAGCGGCATTGAAAATGATAAATTATACACACAACCGCAACACGTTGCCTATGCTTATGAGCAATTAGGTAAAGTAGGCCGTTTGTTCACTGTAGCTGCTGCCTTTGGTAATGTGCACGGGGTGTACAGCCCGGGTAATGTTGAATTGCGTCCTGAAATCTTAAAGAACAGCCAGGACTATATTCAAAAAGAATTCAAGACCGGCGCCAAGCCCGTATACTTCGTATTCCATGGTGGTAGCGGTTCTCCCCAAAACCAGATCCGCGAAGCGATCGGCTACGGTGCTATCAAAATGAACATCGATACCGATCTGCAATGGGCATTCTGGGAAGGTATCCTTGGCTACTACAAAAAGAATGAAGCTTACCTGCAAGACCAATTAGGTAACCCCGAAGGAGCAGATAAACCAAATAAAAAATATTACGATCCACGTGCGTGGCTGCGTAAAGGCGAAGAAACATTTATTAAACGTTTAGAAATTGCGTTTAATGATTTGAATTGCATCAACAGAAACGCATAAAGCTTAGAATTTAATTTCATATTCCTTTCTAAGGTTAAATGTTTATGATATCAGCCCCGGTTCCCGATAGCTGTCGGAACCGGGGCTTTCGTTGTGTAGCACACTTCAACGGCATATCTTTGCGCAGCTCCCCCGCCCCCTAAAGGGGAGTAACCCCATCCACCAATTGGCCGAGAGTTGATAAGTGTTGAGTTTGGGGTTCTGGGTTCTGGGTTCTGGGTTTTGGTTCTTGTGATTTTGTTTATTGACCATTCACCATTGACAATTCACGATTAAATCAATAATAAGTATGCCGTCAAAAAAAATTATCGATCTGCTTGGTGACAAAGCCTCCTACCTGCTGGAGCACAAAAGCACCGCCATTGACAAATCTACCATCACGTTACCCTCTCCCAACCACGTTGAAGACATATGGGTGAACAGTAACCGCAGCAACCCGGTACTGCGCAGCATGCAATCTTTGTTAAGCCATGGTCGTTTGGGCAATACAGGATTTTGCAGCATTTTCCCGGTTGACCAGGGTATTGAACACAGCGGTGGTTCAGCCTTCTCCCCTAACCCCATTTATTTCGATCCGGAAAATATTGTCAAACTCGCCATTGAAGGTGGTTGCAATGGAGTAGCAAGCACCTATGGCGTATTAGGCCTTATGAGCCGCAAATATGCACACCGCATTCCGTTTGTAGTAAAGATCAATCACAACGAGTTTTTAAGTCTTCCCAATAAATATGATCAAACCATGTTCGGTACTATTAAAAGTGCCTGGAACATGGGTGCTGTAGCGGTTGGCGCTACCATTTACTGGGGTTCTGCAGAAAGCGCCCGGCAGTTAAAAGAAGTTGCCGAAGCATTTGAAATTGCCCATGAGCTGGGCATGACCACCATTTTATGGTGTTATACCCGCAACAATGGTTTTAAAGTAGATGGTGTGGATTATCATACCAGTGCTGACCTTACCGGTCAGGCAAATCATTTGGGCGTTACGTTACAGGCCGATATAATTAAACAAAAACTGCCTACCAATAACGGTGGTTACCTGGCTACCAAACATGGCAAAACAAGTAACCTGGTGTATGACAAGCTCACTACCGATCACCCGATCGATTTGTGCCGTTACCAGGTGTTGAATTGTTATAGTGGACGTGTAGGGCTTATTAATAGCGGAGGGGAAAGCAAAGGCGCCAGTGATCTGGCCGATTCGGTGTATACGGCTGTAATCAACAAGCGGGCCGGTGGTATGGGATTGATCCTGGGTCGTAAAGCATTTCAGCGGCCGTTTAAAGAAGGCATTGAATTATTGCACGCGACTCAAGATGTGTATTTGGATAAAGACATTACTGTAGCATAAGACGGAAGACGGAAGTCAGAAGTCAGAAGTCGGAAGACGGAAGACGGATGTCGGAAAAATACAGAAGTCCGAAGTAGGGAGTATGACTCTTCTTCTTCGGACTTTTTATTTCAAAAATCAGACTTCAAACTTTCATACGTCATCAGACCTCAGACTTCCGACCTCCGCTCTACCATCTATCATGTCCACGACCATGACCTCGTCCATGCCCGCGATAATGTCCGTTACCATGTCCATGACCACGACCACGTGGACCATCATCCCGGTAACCGCGATATTCATCCGGGCAATCGCGCCATACGCGTTGATGACCACTGTAACCCCTGTAGCGGGCGTATGATACGCGATGCTCTCTGTAGTGCATGTACGGCCTTGGACCATCACAAACCACTTTATAACCGCCATACAGGTCGTACCCACGGTAACGGGATGGTAAATTGGCTGAGAACACCCAGTTTGGACCGCTCAGGTAAACGAACTGTTGTCTTGGAACATAATAGTAACATTCAATATCGGGCAGGTAATAGTAATCAACCGAAGCATAGCCGGCAGGCCCCCACATGGGTTGTGCACCGATATTTACACTAACGCTTACCTGTGCCTGTGAAGAAAAAAAAGTAGCTGTAGTTAAGATGGTAATAATTGGTATTGCTTGTAAAACCCGTTTCATAAATCATCGATTTGGTTACTGTTGAGAAGCCAAAATAATGCCTTTGTTTAATTGTAAAGGTGGACAACGGGACAATTAACAAATTGTAAGCATATAAGCTGTGTTACAATGTGTTAATAGTTAATAACAACATAAAAAATGCCTCCGCAGCAAGCATTTGCATTCTTTTAAGAGTTACTTATTTATAGTTCCTTAGTTCATAGAACTAAGAATTATGAACTGTTAA
>DASUVL010000771.1:0-9750 GCA_036379015.1 Niastella sp. | reverse complement strand
CCTTACCTGTTGAACGAAGATTTTCCGTTAGACCCACCCGACGTAATTAGAGCCGACATTGCGCCCTATATGAAAAAGATCAATCAACCTTACATGCCCATTATACAAAACTAAACAGGCCCCGTCCGCCGGCCTCATCTCTTTCGTTTCCTTTATAACAATTGCCCCAACCAACTTCACGTGGGCTTGCCGGTAGTGACCACTAAAATATTCAATGCGCCACCCAGGTACAGGCAGCGCATTGCTGTTATGGTAAATTACCGACCGTGACATCCATGTAGTCGGCCATCCTGTTCAATCATTCATCGTCGTCCTTATCCTCATCGTCATCCAGCTTGTGCTTGTCTTCAATCTGCTTCCACCGCTCTTGCAGTAGCAATGAAAGCCTTTCGTGTATAACATCCCTATTCGGCAACTCAATCATATTGATAAACTCGTCCACCGTAATCCAGGACCTCACTTTTAACTCGAGCTTTTCGTGAACCACTTTCATGGCGCGTTGTATAGTTCGCAGTGGAATACCTAGCGCAATAGCCAGATCTTTCGCATACGCACGTTCAACGTAAGGACCGTACCGGCAGAACATGGGTTCTCCACGCGGGTCGGGTGGATGCTTCTCCAGGAACCACAGTACTCTCAATTCAATAACGAACTCCGTAACAGGATGACCGAAGTTGAGGTGCCCAACCCACATTTCTTCCTCGGCGGGCAGGGCATAAAGCGGCGGAATTATTTCCCACAATTCCCTTATTCGCTGCTGGATCTTTTCTAAAGAATAAGGTATATCCTTCGACCTTGAACAATAATACATGCAACTATAATTAGCGTTTGTTAATGCACGATACAAATAGCTAACAGATCAGGGCTGCCTTGTATTTCCAGGGGTATACGAAGAAAAAGTATCCGGACTCATCCGGCACAAATAGAGAGAAGTATAACCAGTAAGCGTGTGTGAAATTATGATTTTTTGTAAATTACTCCTACTTGACCGCCATCAACTTCTCGTTCCTTCCCTATACGACCTGATCGCCTACATGAACCGAAGTGTTCCCGGGCTGCCCTGAACAAAGGCTTCGTCACAATAGCACATCGCCATGCAGCCGGGATGCCTGACTTACCCACTCTGCCCTATTGCAAAACAGCCATCCCTCATTGTTTCGCTGCAACGGAGCGTGTTCGGCTGTATTTTCGTCGTTGCAAGTTGATATTGACCCGGGGCCAGGCTGCCATGGGGCTTTTTCACCATACACGCTCCGATACCAACTTGTAATGGATGATTGCAATCTTGCAATGACCATTGCAACCTGACTTCGGGTCGTTACATCACTACAATGGTGCATTGCAACTCAACAATGCCGCATTGCAACTCGTATTTGATGATTAGAGCACATGATATGCTGTTGTACCAGGATGCAATGAGAAATAACAGCCGCCACGCGCGAATTTCAACCAGGAAACAGTACATAACAACGAAGCAATGCCCCGAAGCAGGATTGCAATGCGCCATTGTAGCCCGGCAATGACCGGAAAACACCAAGTAACGTCGGAAATAAAAATACCGACCGGTACATTTCGTACAATCGCCCGCTAAATCATTTTCGCATATTGATCAATGCCAAAAAGTTATTCCTTAACTGCGCTGCCCTACAAATAGCTCATGATAACTTTCGACGTTTTTCAGATTTTTTTCCTGACGGCCGTCAGTACGCGCTAAGTAGTTCTATGTAGTTTTCGCGCCATATGCGACATCTGCGACAAACGCTTGGAAATTTATTGTCTCCACCCCCATCTTTGTATGGAACAAACGAACAGTACCGCACAACCCCACACTTGCTAAGGATCCGGCATTTGAAAGGTAAACGTTTCGGTTCTTTTAGTTCAACCTTTATTGGCCAATAAAGTGTAAGAGGTACAGATTAGTAGCAGGTATTTTTATTTAATCAACTTTTAAAACTTAAAAAAATGGAAGACATAATTTTAAAAACGTACAAACGCGACCGCGATAGCGACCTGACAACGAGCGCTACACGCGTAGATGAAGGGATGGATAACAATCCAAATTTTCCCGATCCGCCACCGGCACTGGCCGAAATGCGAAAACTGTTGCCTCAATACGGCATTGCTGTTGCCAATGCCAAGGGGCGCGACACCATGATGGTATCCATTAAAAAAGACCTAAAGGTGAAAATGGTTGGATTTATGACCGAGCTGGATGCCTATGTAACCGCTAAATGTAATGGTGACCGCACCATGCTTATAAGCAGCGGTTTTTATATCTCCGGTGAAAAGGGTGAAGTAACGGCGCCAACCATTGGTAAACTGGATGTTGAGCTGGGCCCTCCGGGCATCGTAACTACCCGCATTAAACGGGTGGCAGGCAGCCGGGCCTACTTACATCAGTACGCAACGGAACCGCCAACTTCAGCCACGTCATGGCACAGCGAAGGAACTGTGCAGGCACAGTATACGTTCAGCGGATTGACTTCAGGCAAAACGTACTGGCTGCGGGTAGTGGTGTTGAGTACTTCCGGTCAAAGGGTGTATTCACCGGTTGAGTCACGCATTATTCAGTAGTGGTATGGCGAAGACGTCGACTACGCTAAGCGTTCGACTACCCGCCTTGCGCCACCGCTAAAGCTTTTGGCGGCACGCGGTCGCCAAGGCTTGTGCCTCCGTGCTCCGACGCTGAAGCTCTGGCGCAAGCGTCTAAAGCTTCGGCGACACGCGGACGGCGAGGCGCAACAAGGCCCTTCCCGGTTCATCCGGGGAGGGCCTTTTTATTCCCTTTCCACTACCCCTCATAATACACCGCTCCGGCCCAATACCTGGGTTGGGTATAATCAAACGGCAGATTGCCCAGGCGTTTGTTTCTGGCATCCTGCATGGTCAATCGAAACGCTTCTGCCGGGGAGGCTTGCGTCAAATACGAATAAAAGCGTGTTGTAAAGGCGGTGGCAAAATCATCATCAACCGGCCATAAAAATGCCAACACCGCTCCCACACCGGCCCGGCAAAAAGTTTCCGGCAACCCGATCAGCCAGCGACCCGGTAACACATAATGCTCGGCGCCTCTACATGATGATAGTACCAATACCTGCACCTTACGCAGACTTTTTAACGATAAGATCTCCCGCAATGTAAATACATGTCCTGCCGATAGCAGTAACCCACTCTGGTCTGGTTGCTCCGGGTTAAACAGGCCATGACAGGCAATATGCGCGAGTGGCGCTTCCGGTAACTGTTGCCGCATAGCGTCTATCGTAGCGTCTTTGTTTATCATCGTTCGCACGGTAACTCCGGCGTTCGTGAGCGTTGCCTGTATTTGTTGTATCTCCGTTAGCACGCCAGGCAGGGCACGCTGTCCGGGCACCGCTTCGGAAACGCCCATTAACAGCAGCGTCTGCCGGTTCAGATCCAATTCTTTTCGCTGGGCCTGTCCTTTATCAATGACCACGCTGATGCTTACCTGGTTCAGGATCGTTTCGCCGTTTATGGTCAACAAAGAAAAGGGGAAACCATGTAACACATCATCTACCTGAAAGGCAATATGCCGCACGCCTTTCCTGTTCTTTGTCAAAATGGTTTCCAACTGTAAGATCTCGCTTAACTGACTTAACAGGTCGCAGGTATTGTCTACCGTTTCTGTTATATCAAAGACCTGATCTGTTACCCCCCGGAATTTGCCTGCCGGGTACAGACTGTCCCGCACCGCAAACACCATCCTGCGCAACCGCACCCGGCTGATAAACGTGGTGTAAAATTGGATCTTTAAAAAGGTCCTGGCCATGATAACGATGCGGTCGGGCAATACCAGGTAGGAAATAGTAAGCGTGTTCGCTGCATGGCGCCATAACTCACTAACTGTTCCGGACAGGCCACCTGTAAACGCAAACAAACTGGCGGTATCGCCTTTTATAACATGGCGGGCCAGATGGTCTTTATATCGATTCACCTGTTTATTAAAGGCCTGTGTTGCTTTCATCAGGCGCCAGCTTCGCCACCAACGGGTGAGCGGAAACCGGGCGCCCGCTACACCTGCTTTTATGTTCAGCAACTGATCGGCATAACCGGCCAGGTACTCTTCGTTGGGCGACCATTTGTTCAGCAAATAAAGCGCCTGCATCATGGGCGGCAGGCTATGGGTGATCTGCTCCAGCAAGCGTTGATTTTCGCGGTTCCAGGCATCCCGCTGATCCCCGCTCACAAATTCTGTATGGCCCACCAATCGCCTGAATTGCCACAATTCCGGCAATAGATTTTTTTCGGTTAAGAAGTGTAATATGTCTTGAATGGGAAAGGCGCCGGGCATCGGCGCATTCGTAAAATACCCGTACATAAATAACAACACCTGGTAACGGATGGCTATCAGCGCTGAATCGCTGCGCTCAACATACAGGCGCAGTTGTGTTACAAGCTCTGCTGCTTTGGTGGTATTGCCTTCCGCTAAATAATGTTGGAAGAGCAACGCCTTTTCCTCAAAAAAACTAAGGTAATTGTCTCCGGGAATTCTATCATCCGCTGCGGTGGCGGTAGCTGGCAAAGGGCCTGGTGCCGCTTTTCGGGTTTTGCCATGACTAATCGCAGGCAGGGTGGCTTGCATCCGGTTGTCAGCTACCTGCATCAACCGGCGGATCTTACTGGTTAACCGGTTCTCCCCTACCCGTTCTGCTGTTTGCAAACAGGCTGTCAGCATATCCGTGGCTTCCTTACTTTGATTCAGAACGATCTTCGTAAGCGCTAAATTGATACTCGCCCGCAGTTCTGCCTGTACAAGTTTTAATTGATGACAGGTTTTAATAATGCGCATGAGCAACGCATAGGCTACCCCCAGGTCGCCCTGTAGCAGGGCAATCCGGGATTGCAGGTCCCACAACTGCATCTGCCATCCACCGGCTATTGGTGTTGCTTCCACTTCAGCCGCCACGCTATGTAACAATTGTTTTGCGGGTGATGGGTCGCCTTTTTGAAAAATGGCATTTGCCAGGGCCATTTTCATGGGCAACAATCTGGAGGCTACTATGGGCGATGGATGGTTCTCCCCCGTTTGTATTCCCTGTTTGAACAATTGGGCTGCATCGCCAAACCGGCCCGATGATAATAGAAAAGCACCTAATGCATCATACAGGCACACCAAACAATCGGCTCTGTCCTGGTGGTTCATACCCGAATTAAAGGGTATGCTTTTTTCCCAGCATACTAACCCGGCCTGCGTTATCTCCATCATTCGCACATCGCCAATGATGTCTGCCAGTGCCTGGATGCTTGTAATGGCGGTGTTGTTGTCATCCTGTAGCTGCAACAGGATCAATTTGGTGGTTGTATGTATGCGAATACCAACATTGGCCACCTGCCTGGCCACGGTATTCAGTGCCGTTAGTAAATGTGCGGCAGCGCTTTTTTGTCCGGTTAACAGCGCAAGGTCGGCCAACCGATCTATTATGCGTACTTCATTGATGGTAAATGACAGTGCGGGTGTTTGCTCAAGTTGACTTAAAAACATCGACAGCAATTCACTGTACGCCGACAGGGCCGGCTGTATTTGCCCTGCATGGCGTAATTGCTCCGCTTCGTTGAATCGAAGGCGATATACTTCGGTGGTTTGAATAGGAGACTTAATTGATTAATTCATAGATGGCGCCGGCGCTGTAATATAGTAAACAGGCCCTCGTACGGTATATGCCTGATCGCAATTTTTATCATCGTTCTCCCCGCCCGGGCAATTGTTCAGCGCACTGCCAGGCGATACCTGTAACCGCACCCTGTTTACCACGCCCAAATAACTGATCGTAGGCTCTACAGTGGCATACATCCGGGTATTGCGGCCAATAGTTTCGGCTGAAATATCATACACCTGCACATGGGGAATACTTCGAATTTGCGCCATTACCGTTTCAAACGGCAATGAAGGATCTATACTGCTAAAGGCGGCATTATCGGCAAACAGGATGCGGGCATTGGGCCTGGCGCTTACCACATCAAGTGAAATTCTCCTGGCACTGGGCCCGTACCCTTGCCAGTTAGCCCAGGTAAACAGTTGCCTATCGGTAAAATAAGCATCGGCCAGGGCGGTAATTTTTTGCTTTGAAAATTCACCAATATCGGCTTTTCCCAACAGCGCATTGATCTCATCCATAATTTTTCCTTGCTCTAAAACGGAGGGATGGCTGGTTAGCGCTTCGTTAACGTACCGCAGCCCGGTAGCGAGTTTATTTTTCTCCAACAGGTAAAGACCTGCTTTTAACTCATTCCTGATCCTCCCGGCAACCAATTCCGGCGTTTCCCCTAAGAACCGGCCCAACTTTTCTGCCTGCGTCGCGGCTTTTACATACTCGCCGGAAGCCGCCAGCCTTTCTACTTCGGCTATTCCTTCCTGCCGTAACCGGGCCATTTCATCAACTTCTATCTTCCCTACCCGGTTAACGAGATCATCATACAATTTATCTGGTGTTTGTATTGCAGGAAGCCTACCGCCGCCCAATCGCGTTGCCTCCATTTCAGATACCCATTTCATTTCAATGATGCGGGAGTTATACAAACTGCCTGAAGTACGGGCTTCCCATCCCGATGTGAGGTTAATAGTTCCTTTATAATCTTCCGGATGCACTTTTAACACCATCCACTGCTCTGCATTTTTCAATTGAACGCACCATTCACCGTTTTCCATGGCGAAATAGCGAATGACTTCCGGATTATTCTTAAAGAAAGCGCCCACATCAGCGGCATTATCGCTGCATTGCCTGGCCACCGACATGCCTTTATCAACTGCCTGCGATTCGAATGCAACGGAAAAACTATTTTTACCCGATCGCTCCGCGCTCAGTTTTCCGATGGGAATTTCGCCCATACTACTGCGATAGGAGAATTTGCCCGGCGCTTCTTCGGTCAGCGACCATTGAAAGGGCTTGTTCTCCACTTCACCGAAATAATTACGCAGCTTGTAGCCTTCTTTTGCTTTCAGATCAATACTTACCATCTTCGCTTCCGCACGCTCCACAAAGTTGATGGTGGTTTCCCGGAAGGTTTTAAAACCAGTTCCGTTTCCCGTTAGGTCTTCCACCATATTAGCCCGCCGGAAAAGCGCTTTTTCTGCCGCAATAAGCTCCGGCGATTCTTTTATCAATGAACGTTCTGCCAACGATACGCCGCCACTTATGATCCCGTTTGGCGAAGCCAGCAGGGGCATGGATTCGGTTTTGTTTTCCAGGTGTCCTTTTGGGAAAAGACCTACTTTATCCCAGGCTGTAAACTTTAATGCTTTGTTGCTTTTCACCCAATCAGCAAACCACAGATCGTGACTGACGGCATAACTGTCTAAAAAACCGAGTTTGGCAGCAGCGTCATCGGCGGCATTCAGCCAACTGATGATCGTACTCCATTTCATGATCTCATTCAACCGCTGGTATTCTTTTTCATAACGGGCCACTTCTTCATACCGGTTGTTCCACCAGGCCAGGGCCACTTCAAATTTTGCAGATACCTGCTGTTCCTGCACCTTACGTTGTCCGGCACTGTCTACCTGCTCAGCAGGATCATTTGACAATGAAAATATTTGTGTGGCGTTGCGTGAAAAATGGAGGTTCTCTTTATAGTTACTAACCTGAAAACCGTTTTTATCTGGTCCAAACCATAACCTCACAGCCGGCAGCGCCTGGGATTCAAGGTCAAAAACTTTCGGAGCGGATAGAAAGGTCTGCTCATCATCTTTAAAATCAGGAATAAAATCAATTGGCTTTGAATGAAACCCGTTCATGGCCCATATTTTCGCGAGCAGGTCTGTATAAAAAAGGGTCATGCCCACCGCCGTGCCCTGGAGGGTGCCGTCATATCTTGCTTTTTGGTACGTACAGGTAAATTGTACATTCTCAAAAAGCTTTGGATAGATCAATTCAAGCCTGGCTATGGCGTAATGCATGAGGTCGCCCTGCTTATTCTGTAATTGTTCCAGCAATTGATCTATGGTGAATTGCGGCGCCAACGCTTCGGCAAACTGTGGCCGGAAAAAGTTCAAATAGCTGATAGACCGCTCAAAGTCAACGTGGGGATCCAAAGAAAAGCCGCTGGAATATGCTACCCGGGATGCCTCCATGACCTTATTTACATGTGCAAATGTTTTGAGGTATTTTTCATCCAGGGCCATTACGTCGGCCTTAAAGTTGTCGATTAAATGGAGCAGGTTTTTATCTGTTATATAAGAAGAATTAAACCCTTTCAGGATTGGTAAGTCATTGATGGCTTCACGCGGAAACGTGCTTTCAATGAGCTTTGAAATATAATCGGTTATTTCGTTCCTTTCTTTAACCGTCAGGTAGGAGAACTTTTGTCCATCTTCAAATTCAAGATCATTCAATAAATTTTGGTAGCGACCGATAACCTCATCACTCTTTGCTTTATACTCCGCTTCAAGATTATCTTGCGTTGACTCACGATCTGCCAAATTCTTCTGGATGTCTGACTCCGACTGCCAGATGGCCGCTATGTCTTCCACCGTTACTTTGCCATAGGCGTCGTTTTGCAGCTTGCGGCCCCCGAAAACAAGCCCCTTATCTGTTCTTGACGCATAGGTGATATCATCGGTTTTATCGATGAACGTTTTTAAGTCATCGACACTATTCACAACGAATTCGTGATAGCCCATTTTCTCTGTGAAGTAATCATCCACATCTACATTTTCCAATCGAACCAGTTTGGCAAATTTTCCTTCAACATTTAAATTATATTCAAACAAATATGCTTTACCGGGCAGCTCGCCCTGATTTTTTCGGGTTTCATCGAAGATATGCGCGAGGTTGTCTATGCGCTCTTTTTCATCAGATACGGGGATCAACGCCACCACATCGCCATTACCTAAATATTTGGAACGCGTAGCGCCATATTCAAAGTTGCCCAGGGTATTGTTGAAGCCATACCGAACCGGCGCAAGGTCAAAGGAAGACTGGGCGATCTCATTTGTTTTCAGTCCTGAGTTCGTCATCAATGTATAGAGTAGCCAGTCTTTAGCCTGGTCGGCCTTTTCGCGGTCGCCAAATTCTTCTTCGGCCAGATTGGGGAACGAAAAATTGATGGTGAAGGTTTCACCAACAGGAAATTCGGAAAACCGTTTTGAACCGAAGAATGAACACTGAAGCAATAAAACGGCGGCCAGCCCACCAAGTACCAAAAGGATCAGCTTTTTCATTTTACACTGTTTAAAAACGTTAGTAATTGTGAATGGGTTGGATACAGCCGAAGCCAGGTTATTGGGAAAAATTATCAATAACTCCGGGAGAAGACTTGACTAAATATTAAAGCAGAAGTTACAAAAACCATCTGGAAAATGGATAGGTGTTTTCACCTTAATGAACGAGGATAAATGAAATTGATTATGGTCAAGGGATTAAGAGCTGAAAAAATCACAAAAGGCAAAACCGCTTCGAGGCACCGCTTGGTCACAGCCGTACCACATTCGCAAGTTGTTCGCAAGCTTACTAAGAAGACTAAAGGAAGTCTCGAAGGAGTTGCGAAGAATTTGCGAAGAAAGATGGGGAAAAATACAGCGCATACCCGCGGTATGTTATGTTTATGCGACATGATGTTGTTTACTACAATTTCTTCGACAGTTGTCTTGACATCGTTCCGGGTAGAGCGGTTCGTTGCCTCCCCGCTCCCCCACAGACCCGTGCGAGCAGCTTTCCTGCACACGGTTCCTCCATTTACGGTTTCGCTAAAAGTCGGCTGTGATAGATTCTCGGTTTCATCAATGGCAGCCATTCC
>DASUVL010000770.1:0-12986 GCA_036379015.1 Niastella sp. | reverse complement strand
CGCTACCCGGGCATTCATAGCCCGTCCTTTGAATATGCGTGCTGTGCTGAATGGCCTCATTGCAGCCCTGGTTGCTATTGGTCTTATTTACGGACTGATGATGTTATCGAAATATTTTCTGCCTTACCTCGGCGACCTTCGGGATAACAGCAAAGTTGTGATCCTGTTTGGCTTCCTGATCTTACTGGGTATCAGCATTTCGCTGTTCAGTACCTACCGCAGCGTGGTAAAATACCTGAAAATGAAACTAGACGAACTCTATTAATATTGAATGCTGAATAATGAATATTGAATGTTGAAGGAAAAACACTTCTAATTTCGAAATTCATTATTCGTTATTCGAAATTCATTAGATTACCTATATTGCGCACCTAATAATTGGCCCAATGAAGGAAATAAAAAAACAAACCACAGCACCTGCCACCAGCTTGTTTACCAAGGATAATTACATCTGGATGATAGCAGGCATTATTCTGGTAGGCCTTGGCATTATTTTAATGGCGGGTGGAAAAAGCGACGACCCCAACGTTTTCAGCAAGAATGAAGTATATAGCTTTCGTCGTATTACCATTGCCCCTATCCTGATCTTACTGGGCCTTGGCATTGAAGTATATGCCATTTTTAAGAAGCCGAAAGCCAGTTGATACATTAAAATATTTTCATGTTAATAAGTTAATACGATCACCTTATTAAGAGCGATGCCTAGTCAGTGTCGCTTCTTTATTTTATACCCGCATTGTTTAACTTGTTACCTTTTCATCTTTCAACCATATCACTCGTTAACTGATCAACCTATCAACGAATGAGCACCCTCCACGCCATTATCATAGCTATTATTGAAGGTCTTACTGAATTCTTACCCATTTCCTCAACCGGGCATATGGCCATTGCCTCAGCTATCATGGGCGATAACGGCGACTTTGCCAGGCTGTTTGAGATCGTTATCCAATTTGGCGCTATTTTATCTGTTGTTGTATTGTACTGGCGCAAATTTTTTGATTTTAGAAAGTTCTCGTTCTATATAAAGCTCATCATTGCTATTATACCCGCCCTGGCTTTTGGCGCGCTGTTCAAAAAACATATTGACGCCATGCTCGAAAAGCCAATGATCATTGCGCTTATTATGTTACTGGGCGGTATAGTGCTACTGTTTGTTGACAGATGGTTTCAAAAACCGGCTATCGATAAAGAAGAGGAAATCACCAATAAAAAAGCATTCATTATCGGGGTGTACCAGGTGCTGTCAATTATTTTTCCCGGTTTAAGCAGGAGTGCAGCCACCATTATAGGTGGTATGCAACAAAAATTAAGCAGAAGGTTAGCGGCTGAATTCTCCTTCTTTCTGGCAGTGCCTACCATGATGGCAGCCACGGTAAAGAGCCTGTACGACATGTACAAAGAAAAACCCGAAGTGCTAAATACCGATAACTTAAGTACCTTACTGTTGGGTTGCGTCATAGCATTTATTGTTGCTATGCTGGCCATCCGGTTCTTCGTTAGCTTTTTGCAGAAATATGGTTTTCGTTTATTTGGCTGGTATCGTATTATAGTAGGTATAACTTTGCTGATCCTGTTCTACTTCCGTGCTATTGGATAGTGATGCCAGTTATCAGTTGTTGAGCATATTGCCTGTTGTCTGTTGCCCATAGCTAAACCCCAAACTAACTCAAAGCTTTCGTTATGCAGATAGCTTCCCGAAAAGTGATCAACTCCTGGTGTATGTACGACTGGGCCAATTCGGCATACAACCTGGTTATTACTTCTACAATATTTCCGGCTTACTTTGAGGCCATTACCAAAAACAGAATGCCGGATAATGAAGTAGAATTCCTGGGCAGAAAGTTTGTCAACACCGCTTTATACAATTATGCCCTGGGCACGGCTTTTATTGTAGTGGCCTTTATTTCTCCCATACTTACTTCCATTGCCGATTATCGCGGTAACAAGCGGAACTTCATGCGCTTTTTTTGTACAATGGGCGCCATCTTCTGTTCCCTGTTATACTTTTTTGCACCCACGCCCCTGCCGGGCAATAAAACACAACTCACTTCAACGAGTTTAGACATCGGTATCATATGCATGGTGTTATCCTGCATTGGATTTTGGGCCAGTCTGGTGTTTTATAATTCTTTCCTGCCCGACCTGGTGCCGCATCGCCTGCGCGACCGTATCAGTGCACGCGGTTATACATGGGGGTATATAGGCAGCGTTATTTTACAGATACTTTGTTTTATAGTCGTGTTCTTACCAGAATCATTTGGTTTTAACACACCCTATGAAAGAGATTATATGCCGGCCAGGGTATCCTTTGTACTGGTAGGTGTGTGGTGGTTTGGCTTTGCACAAATTCCTTTCCGGTATTTGCCTATCAGTACCGTTAAAGAAAGGCATGAACGTAAGAATGTATTCAGCAATGGCTTTCTTGAATTAAAGAAAGTTTGGAGTCAGCTGAAACACATGCCGGTGATGAAGTTATTCCTGTTGTCATTCTTCTGGTACAGCGCCGGTATACAAACTGTTTTTCTGGCTGCTACGCAATTTGGCGCTAAAGAATTGCACCTGCCTACCGATAAGCTCATCATCACCATCATGATCATACAACTGGTGGCCATACCCGGTGCTATTCTGATTTCGCGGGCATCTGAACGATTTGGGAATATTCAAACCCTCATGGTTTGTGTAATCGTTTGGATAGGCGCCTGTATTGCCGCTTACTTTACGTATACAGATATTCAATTTTATATCCTGGGCGCTATTGTGGGACTGGTAATGGGCGGCATTCAATCGCTGAGCCGGTCTACTTATTCCAACCTCATGCCCGATACAAAGGATACGGCATCCTTCTTTAGCTTTTATGATGTTACCGAAAAAATAGCCCTCGTAATGGGAATGTTTACATTTGCCTATATTGAAGAACGAACTATCAAGTATGGCGGTATGCGTAACTCTGTATTGGCCCTGATGGTATTTTTTATGCTGGGTTTTGTATGGCTGGCACTGACTTTGCGTAAGATGAAGGCGGCTGAAAGCCAAACGCAGAATGCATAACGCGCAACGCGAACTGTATTTGCTTGCTGCTTGCAGCGGTATTCACCATTGACCATTCACCATTGACCATTTCATCACTAACAAAAAACAACATGCAATTATATTCAATAAATACAGGATATTTTAGATTGGATGGTGGCGCTATGTTTGGTGTAGTACCCAAATCGATCTGGAATAAACTGAACCCGGCCGATGATAATAATTTGTGTAACTGGGCCATGCGTAGTATGCTGATACAGGAAGAAAACCGGCTTATCTTAATTGATAACGGTATGGGCGATAAACAGGATGATAAGTTCATGCGCCACTATTATTTGAATGGCGATGATTCTTTAAATAAGTCGCTTGCAAAATATGGCTTTACTCCCGATGATATCACCGATGTATTTCTTACCCATTTGCATTTTGATCATTGCGGCGGCAGTATCGTTCGTTCAGGCGGCAAATTGATCCCGGCTTTTAAAAATGCTAACTACTGGAGCAACTTACGGCATTGGGAAGCTGCTACTCAACCTAACGAACGAGAAAAAGCTTCTTTCTTAACTGAAAACATTTTACCCATACAGGAAAGCGGGCAATTAAAATTTGTAGAACCTACCGATGGTATTGATTTTTCCGATTCCGTGAAAGTTCGGTTCGCCTATGGCCATACGGAAGCCATGATGTTACCGCAGATCAGTTATAAAGGTCATACCGTTGTATATGCAGCTGACCTGTTACCAGCTGTCGCTCACCTGCCCATTCCTTATGTAATGGCTTATGATATGTTTCCCCTCACTACGCTGCAGGAAAAAAAGAAATTCCTTACGGAAGCCGTAGAAAACAACTACATTTTATTTTTTGAACATGATCCCATAAACGAATGTTGCTCATTACAACAAACCGATAGAGGAATACGACATAAAGAGGTGTTTAGGTTGGAAGAGTTATAACCCCAGCCCCTAAAGGGGAGTAAATATAGTTGTAAATAGAAGAGAAAAAGTAGAAGTTACAGCAATATGCAATTGGTAACGGTATACATGATCATGTAACCTGCAACCTCGACTAACATTGGTAAATTCTGCAACTTCAACGGAGTAAAAACGACAAGCCTCGCTGCAACAGGTTGCTACCGAATGTGTTTTTCATGCGCGACATAATCGGCTATGCAATATGGTTTCCGTTATTAACTACAAAGACAATAGAAGGGATATGCGAATTTCAGGCAGTTGTCGTAATTGTCGTATATGTCGCTTTTGTCGTATATAAAAAAGCATGCTTTAACCTGCGCAAAATCAGATGATATTTATTTCCTATATTAATTTATGAAAATAAAATCATATTTGATGTTTTTTACATGTCATTTTTAATATTTTGACGAAGATCTATTTTTTGATTTTTATAGAATTTTAGATTTCGAAACAGGCGAAATGAATATTTTATAAAAACAGGCTTGCGAGTATTTTAAGTTGATCAAATTGAGCGGCGGATGACCAACGATGGCCAAAATTTAATCATTGATGATTTTTATCAATTTTACGTTTTGGCAGATTTTGTGGTTTCCATTTAAAAATCCGGTACCGGAATGGATCAGTCAGTCTGGAAAATGAAATTATGGGCAGGTGGAAATTGAAGATTAGCTGGCCATGCTTTTCACCGTCATTGCAACGGCTTGCCATTTAAAACTCCGGGCAAATTGCACAAGCCAAAATTCAGGTCGCGAACTTTTAAGCAGTTATATTAAATAATATTTCACAAGCGCAGTACAGCAACAGGGGCAGCACCATGCATCATACAGTCTGCACACCGACCAGGCAGATTGCAAAGTATGTATGCTATAAACGCTATTAAAAACAGGTAACAAAAACACCAACAAAGAGTCAGGTGCAAAAATAATTTTCGATTGTTTTGAAATCAGGCAATTGGCTTGAATCCTTGCTTCGCCAAGGGAATAAGCTGGCAACCGCCGGCAATTGGTTTACAGGCTGACGAGGGAAGTAAGTGGATATCTCAAATTGCGGTAGCTGATCATATCGATCTTAACGCTACCAACCGAAATGGGGCTTTCAATTCGGATCGGAATATGGTTCTTATCATCGCTAACCCAAACTGTCATTTTCTCGCCACCTTCAAAAATCGTCCCTTTAATAAGAAGGGGTTTAAATTTTATGGCTTTGAACTTGCCATACTTGGTTTTGATGGTTTCTTTACCCAGGTAACGGAGGTACATTTGATATACTTCGTTATCAAGGAACATCGAAAAATTGATCTTATCGCCTACTTTATGCTTATTAAAATCAATATTACGGGAATAATAAACAGCACTTAACACATCCTGTACACATTCAGGCACTTTGTAAACCCCCTGGTTGGTTATGGCAGAATTGGTGGTTTTATTGAATGTTACATTCTCATACTTCTTATACCCGCCCTCGTATACATTTCGAATAAACCGGTATGGTTGCAACGTGCCTGTATCTATATAAGTTTCATACTTATCCCGAACCTTGAAAAAATTGTCGTAAAAGCTATACGTTTTACCATCTCCTGTAATATGATACACTGGTTTACCAGCCAGCTTTTCAAGTGTGGTGGTAAAAGTAGCTTCGCCGGCTCCGAAAAACGCGCCTACTACCGTATAAAACACCTTTAAGGTGATCACTTCCCCATTTGAAAAGGCTGAATTTCGTAATTCGCAAAAGCCGTCCCCGGCTCTCAGCGGAAAACTAATGACAATAAGCAGGAGGAGAACGAGTGGTCGGTTTACTTTCATGTAACGCTATTCAATTAATCCATTTAATAAGGTTGACGTCCGGGCCGATATATTATTTTCTATTGCTAAACACTTTAATGCTTAAAATTAGCAAACTCCCAATTAATGCTGGTATTACCAGGTTAATGATCCAAATGATCAGGGAGGTAGCCAGAATACCGGTTATATTACTATCAAAAAGTTGTACCACTTCAATGCCGATTTTCCATCGCACGCCCAATTCGGTAATCACAGCAATAGTTGGCACTATGGATAAAACCAGGAAAATAACACTTACAGAGCCGGCAACCTGTGCAGCGGTTACATGCACATCTAACACATCGAACAGCAGGTAGTATTGTCCTATAAAAACGCTGTATCTAAGTACAGATAAAGACAAGATTCGAAATAAGATGGTTGCGTTAAGACTATCTAAAACCCTGATGTAAGCAACAGGTTTTTGTAATCGTGGGAATTTTTCAATCCATCTTACCAGGCCTGCCAAACGAAAATAAAATAATGTTAAAATTCCCGCAACAGCTACAGTAAAATATAACAACATCTTCAACCAAAGCCCTGCAAACGTATGAAGCAATTCTGTATTCCCATAGGTCTGTAAATATAAAATTCCGCCAATTCCTGCCCACCAGGTAACCAGTAACTGACCCATACTGCATACAATAGTAAGCGAAATTGCTTTTATTCGTTTGCCTTCATCAAGATATAATATTCGCCCCATGTACTCCCCTATTCTATTGGGGGTAAAAAATGCCAACGTTGTTCCCGTAAAAACCGCTTTAACCGATTGTATAAACGACAATGGCTGAACCCTTCTGATCACGAGCTGCCATTTACGGGCTTCCAGCCCCCAATTGGCAAACATGAGTACAATGGCCAGCACCAGTTTCCAGGCTTCATCGCCCGTGATAGCCCGCCAGGCATGCTGCAGCGATAGCTGCCAGTTGTTCTGACGCAATAATTGCCGGTAAATAGACCAGGCCAGCAGGCAAAACACCAGCGGACCAATCACATAGTTGAGAAGAATTTTGATATTTTTGTTCGATGTCACCAAAATAAGTTCACAAAGTAATCCAATCCCAACGCTCATTGCAAACACATTCAAAAATAATTCTTGGCATTGATCCCGGCACACTGGTTATGGGATATAGTATTATCGCTGTAACCTCACAAAAAATACAGCTGATTGAAATGAGTGTGCTGAAGCTGAATGCCCGAAAAGACAATTATGAACGCCTTCAGCTCATTCATCAAAAAGTTTGCGAACTCATCAAATCGCATAAGCCTTCCACCTTTGCCATTGAAGCGCCCTTTTTTGGTAAGAACGTACAGAGTATGCTTAAGCTGGGGCGCGCACAGGGCGTAGCTATTGCCGCTGCCATGAGCGCCGGGCTGGAAGTCTCTGAATATTCGCCCAAAAAGATAAAGCAATCCATCACCGGTAATGGTAATGCGGGGAAAGAACAGGTATGGCAAATGCTGCAGCGTATTTTATCTATACACAAGTATACTGACATAAAATACCTGGATGCATCCGATGCTTTGGCGGTAGCGGTATGTCATCATTTTCAGGACAACGCTCTGCTTAAATCTGCTGGTAAAAAATTAAAAGGTTGGGAAGATTTTATATCCAAAAATCCTGGCAGGATACAGATAAAGTAGGTTACAGGTTTCCCCTACGTGCCCAGTTCGTCAATTATCTATTCTTGGTTGCCCATTCACCCCCTACAGGGGGCAGGCTATTGACAATTGACCCGTCCCGCCAGTCCGAAAGATTCATGCTGGCGGGGATCATCCGGGCGGGCATTCACCAGCTTTTACTTCAAATTGGCTAACAATCTCTCCTGCGCGGATTTCAATTGTTCAGGCGTGAGCTTTAGTTTTCCCCGGGTAAAGTTCAAATCGTTTATCCCATTAATGGGCACCAGGTGCAAATGGGCATGTGGCACTTCTAACCCCACTACAGCTAACCCGCACCGGTTACAGGGAAAAGTTTTTTCAATGGCTTTAGCGATGGGTTTGGCAAACAACAGCATACGGCCCAGGTAATCGTCCGGTACATCAAAAAATTTATCTACCTCAATTTTAGGCACAACCAATACATGACCTTCTACCAAAGGAAAAATATCAAGAAATGCAAAAAAGCGTCTGTCTTCTGCAATCTTATAAGCCGGTATGTCACCGGCAATGATCTTTGAAAAAATAGTCATACGCCCGGTAAATTTTTAATATGAATGCTTTGGAACAAAAGCAATAACAATGGCACACAAAGCTACTTGTTAAACGATAATCCAGCCTTACATGAAATTGCAATAAACTATTCGGGAATCGGGAGAATACTTATTAGTTGTTAAGATGTGATATCTTCAATCTTAAACTTGAGCAATCCGGCAGGAACCTGAACTTCTGCCACGTCGCCAACTACTTTGCCAAGCAGGCCCTGGCCAATGGGAGATGATGCTGAAATCTTTCCCTGTTTCAGATCGGCTTCTTTTTCAGAAACTATGGTGTAGGTGATTCTTTTCTTATTGGTAAGATTAAGAATGGTCACTTTGGTAAGAAGTGATACTTTGCTGGTATCTACGTTTTCGGTATCAAGTAACCGAACACTGGCAATATCGCTTTCCAGCTTTTTTATTTTTGCTTCCAGAATGCCCTGCGATTCTTTGGCAGCATCGTATTCGGCATTTTCCTTCAAATCGCCTTTTTCACGTGCTTCCGCAATTGCCCTGGCGGCAGCTGGCCGATCAACTGTACGCATACGCAACAACTCCTCTTTCATTTGCTCAAGCGTCTCTTTTGTAATATATAAAACACTAGTCATAATAACCTCCTTATTTTAAACCAGATATAATTGGTACACTACTATAAATAGAAAAAAAGAACAACGCCTCAGGGCTGAAGCGTTGCACTACTGTATAAAACAAAAATAAAGTTTTTTTCAGAATGTTTAAATTCCCCGGATTGATTTTTTAACAGGAAATTCAATAAAAGTCGCTAAATCAGCAAAGAATAAAGGCATCATGAAATGACCGTGTAGCTTTTAGCCGGTCTGGCGAACCCTCCTAAACATGCTTTAAGCTATACATATTAACACTATTTCATGATTTCCCGCTTCTACCCCACCCTTATATTCCCAACTTCTCTATCACCACACTGGCCATTTTATAAAAAGCTTCATGACTGTACCCCGCAGTGTGCGGCGTAATCAACACATTGGGCTGATGCAATAACCAGTCCAACTCCTTTTTTTCGGTTTCAGAATAGGTTTCCAGCTTTTCATTCTCAAGCACATCGAGACCGGCCCCGGCAATTTTGCCGTTTTGCAAGGCCCTGATAATAGCCCCGGTATCCTGCACCTTTCCACGCGATGTATTCAAAAAAAATGGCTTACGTTCAAGCGCATTAAAAAAGTCGTCATTGGCATAATGGAAGGTTTCCTCCGTCAACGGCAGGTGCATGCTTATCACATCCGCATAGCGGGCAATCTGCTCCCGGTTGGCTACCCTGATATACCCTTTGGCAAAATCAAACTTATATTTATCACAAGCCATTACGGTTACATCGAACGGAGACAACAATCTGGCAAATGCGCTACCGGTATTACCATATCCTATGATCCCCACTGTTTTACCGGTAAGTTCAATGCCGCGATTGGCATCGCGGATCCATTTGCCTTCCCTGATCTCCTGCATGCTGCTGTTCATCTTGTTCATGAGGTTCAGTAACATACCCAGGGCATGTTCTGCCACCGCATTGCGGTTGCCTTCCGGGCTACTCACACATTGTATACCCTTGCTTTCGGCATAGGCTACATCTATCAGTTCCATACCACTGCCCAGGCGGGCTATCCACTTTAATTGTGTTGCCCGGTCGAGCATGGGCTTATCGATCTTAATACGTGTAGTTACTACCAACCCTTCTACGTCATGAATGGTTTCCAACAGATCTTCATATGTAATAGCGGGAACATGTTGTACAGTAAATCCTTTATTCTGTAATTGTTCTATAAGCCAGGTATGTACTTTGGCCGTTATAATAACTTTCTTCATCATTATGATTATTCAGCGTCATAAGGTGAGCCCTTTTAAAGGTGACCTACTCTATGATAAAATTCAATTCATGGTAAAGGTAAGCCGCGCAAAATCGTTCACCGTTAATTGTTCGGCTCTTTTGTCAAATATGGGGTCTTTTAGCGCTTCGGCAGTATATAAACTTTTAACGGCGTTGCGTAATGTTTTACGTCGCTGGTTAAAGGCTGTTTTCACTAATACAAAAAATGACCTTTCACTCTTCATCTCCGGCACGGTTTGTTTAGGCGTTAACCTGATCACTGCACTTTTTACTTTGGGAGGTGGATTAAATGCATTTTCCTGCACTTCAAACAAATACTCAACATCATAATATGCCTGTACCAGCACACTCAATATACCATACACTTTATTGCCTTCGCGGGCAACCACCCGTTGCGCCACTTCTTTCTGAAACATGCCAATGACAGTTTCCACACTGCTTTTCCATTCCAGCACTCTGAATAATATCTGCGAAGATATATTGTAAGGAAAATTGCCTACGAGTGTGAAGCGTTCGCTAAAAGGCTGTTCAATGGCCAAGAAATCCTTGTGAATGATCTTTGATTGTAAAGCGGGATATTGTTGCAGTAACCAGTTCACTTTTTCTTCATCCAACTCCACGCATTTAAAGTCAATATCAGGCAGGGTAAGCAAATATTTGGTCAAAGCGCCACCCCCTGGCCCAACTTCCAGCAGCCTTTGAAAGGGATGTTGCTGCAGCGCCTCTACTATTTTGTGACAAACAGTCTCATCTATCAGAAAATGCTGTCCCAGCGATTTTTTTAGTGTATACACCCAGCAAAAATACAAAGAAGTTGACAAGTTAACAGATTGATAGGTTGAGAGGCAACAATTCATAGGATATATTCCTAATTGCCATTGCAGTTGCGAATTGATTCTCCTCACCAGCCCCGACTGGTCGGGAGAGCATAGGGGTAAATAACAAAGAGGTAGGGTTTTATCATTCAGGAATGAAAGTAAACCGTACCTCTTTAGATCCGCATGAAACTTTAACCTTAGTCAACCTATAATGGTAACCATCCTTTTCTGTTATTTGTAGGCCTGGGCTTTTGCAATAGCTGATCATACAGTAACAGATGTTGCATATGCCGTGCATATGCATTCTGATCTGAAACCATTGCATTATAAAGTGGCGTCGACATTGATATTAACCTTTGTGTCTGCTTATTGGCAGTATGCGCTTCCTCCATCTCATTCAGCGAGTTAATAATATCTTCAGCCAGTTTATTTGAAGAAACGGTGCCATCGGCCATTTTGTTTGAAGTAATAATATCGTTAGCGAGTTTATCAGTTGTTGCTACACCATCAGCCAGGGCGTTGGTTGTTACAGATCCTTTATCAATGGACTGATTTGGATGTTGTCCCTGATATTTTATATACCCGGGCGTAGGCAGCGGGGTGCTTTGTGCTTGTGTAGGATCATAACATAATGCCATGATCAACACAGCCAATAGGGTGTTTTTCATAAATACGGATTCTAGGACCTTATAAACGTTCCATTTGAAAATTTATTGGTAACAACAGACTAAAATAAACATGTATAACAAGCCCAAAGTATAAAGCTAAAAGCTTCAAGCAAACCATACATTATTGCCATAAATGCTACCTGTACAACTTTCGAATATTGTACGCGCCATTGCACGCTGATATTTTAATACGATAATATACAACTTCGAAGTCCATGTACATTATCGGTAGTTTCCCAGGTTACAAAACGTGCAGGCATTACCAGTGAACTGTATCTACAGGAGTAAAATTAAAAATACCAGTCATCGTTATCGACCAGGGCAAACACCCCATTATTGAACCAATTATTTTGCAAATCGGCATCTACACCAAATTTGCCTTTAATAATAGGCGAGGTGATCTGCCCCAGCATACTGGTAGTACTCATTAGCAAGAGCAGGAAAGGAAAGCTTTCACAGATATGGATTTTCATACAATTAAATTTTATCGCTTCACAATTCCACACCGGTTATACCGGTTTCATCAGGTTATTTTTTCGGACCACACCCAATGTATAAAACATTATATTACAATCATATAGAATATACATATAATGGTATATCTTAGTAATTGTTTTTACATAAATTATAAGAATTCTTACCTAAAATCACCCTCGAAATGGGTTTTGTATCAAGACCCGCAAAACAGACAGCTTTGTTTGAATTATGGGTTTGTACCGGCCATTTTTTGCTAGTCCCCAATAGTCAGGAAGACTCGAAGCCTGAGGCTTTTATTGGCAGCTTAATGGTCACTCCTTGAACATTATATCGTAAATTAGCCGCTTCAATAGTAAACTCACAATGAACGCACAACAACAAAAACCCATAATAGGCATCTCGATCGGCGATTTGAATGGTATTGGTGCAGAACTTATCATAAAAACACTCAACGATCATCGCTTGCTCGAACTTTGTACTCCGGTTATTTTCGCATCCAATAAAGTGATCAATTTTTACCGCAAATCGGTACCAGATATAAACTTTGCCTATCAGAGCATCAAGGAACTGAACCGCGTTAACTTCAAACAGATCAATATTTTTAATTGCTGGGAAGAAGAAGTAGGCATTACGCCCGGCCAGTTATCCGATGTGGGTGGCCGGTATGCTATCAAATCTTTAACCGTGGCAGTTCAGGCCCTGAAAGAGGGTAAAATCAATGGACTGGTTACTGCACCTATTCATAAAAAGAATACTCATAGCAACGAATTCAATTATACCGGTCATACGCCGTACCTGAAACACATCTTTGGTGTGCAGGATGTAGCCATGCTTATGGTGGCAGGGTCGTTCAGGGTTGGTTTGTTAAGTGAACATGTACCGTTAAGTGAGGCGGCCAAATACATTACCCGCGAAAACATCCTGTCAAAACTCAATATCATTAATAATTCGCTCATAAAAGATTTTGGTATCGATAAACCTAAAATTGCAGTCTTGGGTTTGAACCCCCATGCGGGCGACGAGGGATTGGTAGGCCGGGAAGAAGAAGAAATTATTAAACCCGCTATTAAAGATGCCCGTCATACCATGTTGGCAATGGGTCCGTATAGCGCCGACGGATTTTTTGCCCGTAGACATTTTGAGAAATTCGAT
>DASUVL010000769.1:0-10620 GCA_036379015.1 Niastella sp. | reverse complement strand
TTAACGTATTAAATTTCCAATACGAAAAACCACCAATTTGGTGGTTTTTTCATTACCGCCTATTCAAAATCCCATGAAAAATAGTGCTGTGATTGATTGATTACTCTCTGTGATGCGGTGTTTATTCTAATTCCGAAGCCGTTATGAACTATTTATTGATTCTGGGGTACCAGATGTATGTTGGGGTTATTGAAGTTATTGTCTTTCTGCTGGGCGGGATAGTCCTTGGCTTCTTTATTCATTTCTTTCTGGTGAGCCGCAAAACCATGTCTTTTAAAATGCCCGAACGGGAGCCGCCGATCATTGCTAATGCAGCTTTTGACAATGCTGAAGAATGGCGGTTGAAATATTATGAAGAAATGGAGATGCAGGAACAAGCGCAGATGCAATTGCGCCGCGAGCTAGATACGGTGAAGGATAACGAAGAACTACTCACCATAGAGGTGGAGGAACTACATAAAGAATTGAAGCGCCGGCACGAGGCGCCGCTGGTAGTTGCCAAACCCGCCACGTCACAGGAAGAACAGTCGGAAGAATACCTCGTTCGCCTGCAACGAACACAGGATAGTCTTACAGAACAAAATCAGCAGATCACTTTACTGCTCGATCAGATAGAGCTCCTGAAACAAACGGAATTTAAGCATATCGATACGCTGAAGGCGAATGAAGAACTGAATGCCCGCCTGAATGAAATGTTGACCGTGCTTGCCAATAGGGATGCCCGTATTCTCGAATTGGAACAACAGCAATTATTGTCAGAAGAAATGGAAGCACGCCTGCAAAATGCCTACGAAGAGTTCAATGCCTTGCGGGAAAAATTATGGAAAGTTGAAAACCTCTCCAATCCGCCCAGCCGCCAGTTTGAATTCGAAGAATTACAACAGCATCACCTGAAGCTGATCAGGGAGTTTGACGAATACAGGCAAAAACACCTTGGACTGCTGGAAGAAAACCAGCGCTTGTCGCGCCTGTTGGCCGATACGGAAGAAAAGCTGCGGGAATCGAATTTTCAGCGGCAGCAATTGCAAAAAAAGATCACTTTCCTCGAAGAGTTGAACCGTGACCTGCAACAGATGTCGGAGCATAATAAAAAGCTCGAAAACCAGCTACGGCGCATGAGCGAAATAGAAGTAATGCTCGCCCGGGTACAGGGTAAAACGACTGATGGGACCGAAAATAACCCGCCTGAGTAGGAAGGCGGGAGACGTGAAACGTGAGACGTGAAACGTGAGACGTGAAACGGCAAGCGGGAGATCAGCTTCAAATTTCGGCTGCACGCTACATGCTGCACGCTGCACGCAAGACAAACGGCAACCAGGCACACTGAATTTCATCTGCATATTTGCACATCTCCCTGCTATATTTTACATTCAATATTCGACATTGAACATTCTCTTCATATCCCACGATTTGCCTGAAGAAAATGGTTATGATCAAAATCAGTACGGTTAATTATTCAGGCCATTACCTTTGTAGCTCAAAAAATAAGGTCCATGCCATCGACTATCGCTGATATACGTAAAGACTATAAGCTGAAATCACTCCTGGAAAAAGATGTAGATGCCAATGCTATTCGCCAGTTTGATATTTGGTGGAAGGAAGCGATGAACAGTGAAATTGATGAGGTAAATGCCATGACGTTGGCCACGGCATCGGCCGACGGCGTTCCGGCTGCCCGCATCGTGTTATTAAAAGGATACGATGAACATGGATTTGTATTTTTTACCAATTATGAAAGTTTTAAAGGAATGCAGTTAGCCGAAAACCCACGGGCGTGCCTGGTATTTTTCTGGAAGGAACTGGAACGGCAAGTGCGCATTACCGGATTGGTTGAAAAGGCAAGTGAGCAGGAAAGCGATGCTTATTTTAACAGTCGCCCCGTAGGAAGCCGCATTGGCGCGTGGTCATCGCCGCAAAGCCAGGTTATTGAAAACAGGGAATGGTTGGAAGAACGGGAAAAAAAGTACAGTACGGCGTTTGCTGATTCACCGCTAACAAGACCGCCTCATTGGGGTGGGTACCGGGTAAAACCTATTTGTATTGAATTCTGGCAGGGTCGCCCCAGCCGCCTGCACGATCGCATTCAATATACTTTACAAGCAGACAATACGTGGACAATTGAGCGCCTGGCGCCGTGAAATTAAAAGCATATAAGGAAGTCTTAGGTATGAAGTCAGCCGTATCAGCTGGTTATAAGCAGTTGTAAGGAGGTGGAAGCAGGAAGTCAGTCGTAGGAAGTATCAGTTGGTTATAAATGAGCAGCTGTAGATGGTAGGAAGTCAGCCGTCGGAAGTCTGAAATACAGGAATTAGCAATAAGAAATACAGCCGTAAAATGAGGTAAAAAGTATGAAGCAAGAACCGAAAATCATGAATTGCTTACTTCATACCTCCTACATCATATCCTGGCCTTTCGGCACTATGCCTTCTTTTTGTCGGCAGTAGCAGCTGCAGCCTTTTTTACCCTCGCAGGGCGGCTTTTTCCGAATGAACCTTTAAAGGTTTTACCTTTTTTCGTTTTTTTATCTCCTCTACCCATGTTATTAAATTATTAATGTGAATTATAAAGGTATGCAAAAATAAAAAAAGCTCCGATACTTCGCATGCAGTAACGGAGCTTTCGTGCGTAAGGCAGAAATTATAATTTAGCCTGCAATTCTTTACCAGCTTTGAAACGGGCAACTTTTTTAGCTTTAATCTTGATCACAGCACCGGTTTGCGGATTACGACCATTGCGAGCTGCTCTTTTTGATACAGAAAAAGTACCAAAACCAACCAGGGTAACTTTACCTCCACCTTTTAATGTTTTGGTAACTGCTTCAATAAAAGAATCCAGAGCAGCATTAGCCTGTGTCTTAGTAATGCCTGAATCATCGGCAAGTTTTGCAATTAATTCAGCTTTGTTCATAGTGTGATTTTTTAAGAATTTATGCAGCAACAAATTTAGCCGCTTTTTGCTTGAAACAAAATTTTTTGGTCGAAAAATTAACATTTGATAAAGTGCTGAAAACCGCTTGGGGCAAGGATTTTAGCAAATTGCAATGTTTTGTAATACGTTTTGTGGATTAATGTTACACGCTGAAACGCTGTACTGCCTTATGTTTCATGCGATACCGCCTGAAATGCGGGCCTGTAAAGGGTTTCGTGAAATATACAATAAATTTAGCACTGCCGCACTGCGTGGTACAATTAAAATATTATTATCCACACTCAGTTCACAACCTCCATTACGGTGCGGAAAGCAATGAAGCTATTGCCCCATCTATCAAATGCTTTCTTGCGTAACACAGGGGCATACTCCTCAATGTATCTATTATAATTCTCCAATGCAGGAGCGAAATATTGTATTACAAACGTCATGCCTTCTGAATCGTCCTGCTCTAATAATCTGAACATTTTCCATTGTGTAAACTGACCCGATGCCATGATATCAGGTATATGTTCCTGCTGCTGCCATTGTATCCATGCTGCTTCAATTGCCGGATCGATCTTTATAGTAATATTATATACGATCATGGGGATTGTCTAAAACATATTTCACGGTATAATATTGTGATGCCAGAGGGAAAAGGTGTAAAATTTACAATTCATTTGTTAACTGAGTTCCAAATATACCGGGCAATGATCACTGTGTTTTACATCAGGATAAATGTCTGCAGTTTTTAATTGTGCGCGTAGTGATTCTGTAGCCGTAATGTAATCGAGTCGCCAGCCTTTATTCTGCAACCGTACATTGGGAAAACGCTGACTCCACCAACTATACCGGTGTGGTTCGGGATGAAAAACACGAAAAGTATCTATCCAACCATTGTTAAAGAACTTATCCATCCATGCTCGTTCATTAGGCAAAAAACCGGAAGTATTTTTATTGCCTTTAGGATCGTGGATATCTATTTCGGTATGGGCAATATTATAATCGCCGCATAATATCAGTTTGGGATGTTTCTCTTTCAGTGTTTGCAGGTAAGTATAAAAATCTTCGAGCCATTGATATTTGAATTCCTGTCTAACATCGCCCGTTGTACCTGAAGGAAAATATGCATTGATGAGCCGTATGTCACCAAAATCAAGCTGTATAATTCTTCCTTCATCATCACTTACGGCATGTTTATTACCGTATTCAATATGATCGGGTTTTATTTTGGTAAAAACGGCTACGCCACTATATCCTTTTTTGCTTGCCGAGAACCAGTAATCCTCATAGCCGCAATCGGTAACCAGTTGGCGGTTCACATTATCTTTTGTGGCTTTTGTTTCCTGCAAACAAATAATATCTGCCGGATCGGTTTTTAACCATTCGCAAAACCCCTTGGTCATGGCTGCTCTTATGCCATTCACATTATAGCTTATAATGCGCATGTTTTTTTGTTTAATTTGGCTGGCAATTTACATTATTGATATGGAAGCAGCTTCAGCCAAGAAAAAGATTGAGCCTATAATACCCCCTAAAGAACAGGTTTATTTAGAAGGTCCTAAAAGCCGTAGTTATGAACTGGCTTTTGCCTGGCGCGTATTTAAGCAATTCATTCATGGATTTCGTACGCTTCATTTTGTGGGGCCCTGTATCACCGTGTTTGGTTCTGCCCGGTTTAAAGAAGATCACCCTTATTATGAAAGCGCCCGGGAGTTTGGTAAACGCATTGCCGAAATTGGTTTTACTACCATGACGGGCGGCGGACCTGGTATTATGGAAGCGGCTAACCGCGGCGCCTTTGAAAGTGGCGGCACATCCATTGGTTGTAACATCCAGTTACCGTTTGAACAACACGCTAACAAATACCTAAACAAGTCCATCACATTCGAACATTTCTTTGTTCGCAAAGTATTGCTGGTTAAATATTCTTACGCATTCATCATAATGCCGGGCGGTTTTGGTACCATGGATGAGTTCTTTGAAACACTCACCCTGGTGCAAACAAAAACCATCACCCAGTTTCCAATTGTACTATTTGGCAAAGAATATTACAGCAATCTGTGGAACTATGCCGAGTTTATGGCCCAGCAAGGCACCATCAGCCGGGAAGACATGAAACTGGTGTTGCTTACCGACAGTATCGATGAGGCCATGGAACATATTCACACCTACATTAACCAGAACTACAAAGTACGACCTCGCAAACGATTCTGGTGGTTTGAAAAAAGATGAGGCAAGCGAATCAGTGAAAGTTATTGTACTTTCTTACCGGTCGGTATTGTTATACCCAGGTTTAAAATAATCTGGTAGCTACCAAATGCCTGGCGGGCAGTTCCTTTGTAAACTTTTAAATGCGAATACCGGGCATAATCCAGTTTGTTGGCAAGTTCAAGGTATACAGTGTTAAAGAATGTGGCTTTTATCGCTCCTTCCACACCCGTGTTCCATCCGCCTATTTGAAATCCCGGATCGTTCTTTTCTCCGAATATTTGGTTTTCAACGTGTGGAATAACGGGACCAACGCCGGCTTTGCCCAAAATATCGATCTTGATCTTTTCATTGGGCAACTGATACAATTCCCAGCGTTTTACGATATTGAACAGTAGGAAATTAGCGCCATTGTTCAGGAAATAATAAAACCCTTCATCTTCATTCCAGTTTACTGTTTCATCAACAGGTTTGTTGTTCATCCTTCCTTTATAACGCAACTGCTGATGATCAATAATGTATTTGGTATGATCGAAGTTGATCTCAATGGCCAGGCCTTTTGCCTTGTTAAAGAAGTAGCCGATACGGTAGTTGTACTGGGGAATAGTCATTGCCCGGTCGAAGATCCCTTTATCCCATCCGGGATTGTCATGGGCCCGAACATTCTTAAAGGTGTAATTATTACCAAGCTCAGGTTGTACTATACGAAGATTGCTTCTGGTGTACCATTCCTTATTATACCCCCAGGAGAAATAAAATTCACCTTTTCGGTTGGAACGTTTTGATTGAGCTGCTACAAAATTGGGCACAAGGATAACTAAAAATGCTATTGCTATAATAGCATTTCTGCGGGAATTACTCATGACGCTACGGTTAAAAATGCATTTTCAAAGGATCGATGCCCAAACGAATATGCTTGTTTTAATATTGTGAAAAAGACACATTAAAATCATTAAACATCATATTCCAGTACCGGACGTAACCATCGTTCGATATCTTCAACGGACATGTTCTTGCGACTAGCGTAATCTATAACCTGGTCTTTCTGGATTTTACCTAAACCAAAATACTGGCTTTGCGGGTGTGCAAAATACCAACCGCAAATAGATGATGCAGGATACATAGCCAGCGATTCTGTTAATGTAATGCCTGTTGCCTGCTCACCGCCCAGCAGATGGAATAGTTTATATTTCTCCGTATGATCAGGACAAGCCGGATAACCTGGTGCTGGTCTGATACCTGAATATGATTCTTTAATTAATTCTTCATTGTTTAAATGCTCTTCATTGGCATATCCCCAGAATTCTTTCCGCACCCGTTCATGCAATCGTTCAGCAAAAGCTTCGGCAAGCCTATCTGCTAACACTTGTAACATGATTTTGTTGTAATCGTCGAGATTTTCTACAAACTTTTTTAAATGTGGCTCTATTCCCTGTATAGTAACAGCGAATGCGCCCATGTAATCAGTGCCTTCCTGGCTTTTTCCAATGGCAGGCTGGGCCACCGGTTTTATGAAATCAGATAATGAGAAGTTGGGTTGTCCGGCTGCCTTTTTAGATTGCTGGCGTAAACTTTCCAACCTGGTAGTTACCTGTCCGCTTTCATCATATAAAAACACAGAATCTTTTCCATCGCCACTGGCCGGCCAGAAACCAATTACGCCCCGGGCTGTTAACCATTTCTCATCTATGATCTGTTTTAATAATGCGTTGGCATCTTCAAATAATTTGGTGGCTTCTTTACCAACTTTCTCATCCTGTAATATTGCAGGGAAACGACCATGTAACTCCCAGGCAATAAAGAATGGACCCCAGTCGATATAGTCGGTTAATTCGTTCAGGTCGTAATTGTCGAATATTTTGGTGCCCGTAAATTGAGGCGTTGGCGGCGTATAATTGTTCCAGTCAATGACTACTTTGTTTTTTTGCGCCTGTTCAAGGGAAAGATATTGCTTGGCGGTTTTTTTGCTGGCGAAATCGTCGCGTAGCTTTTGGTATTCCTTGCCAACGTTTGCCAGATAATCGGGTTTCTGTTCTTTGCTTAAAAGTGATCCGGCTACGGTAACACTGCGCGAAGCATCCAGTACATGCACTACGCCATTTTCATATTGCGGGGCAATTTTAACAGCCGTATGCATACGTGATGTAGTGGCACCGCCAATCAGCAAGGGCTGCTTCATGCTGCGCCTTTTCATTTCATGGGCCACATGCACCATTTCATCGAGCGATGGGGTTATGAGACCGCTTAAACCAATAATATCTACATTTTCCTTTTGAGCTGTTTCCAGTATTTTGTCGGCCGACACCATTACACCCAGGTCAATAATGTCGTATCCATTACAACCCAGTACCACACCTACAATGTTTTTCCCGATATCATGCACATCGCCTTTCACCGTGGCCAGTAATATTTTTGCCGCACCCGCACCTTCTTCATTTACAGTACCGGCTGCTAAATGCGCCAGGCGCCGTTCTTCTTTTTCTGCTTCAATAAATGGGGTGAGAACAGCCACTGATTTTTTCATAACCCGCGCACTCTTCACCACCTGTGGCAGGAACATTTTACCGCTCCCAAACAGGTCGCCCACCACATTCATCCCGTTCATTAGCGGGCCTTCAATAACGTCTAATGGTTTTGGGTATTTTTGGCGGGCTTCTTCCGTATCCTGGTCAATATAGTCTGTAATGCCATTGATAAGCGCATGTTTCAATCTATCCTCAACAGGACCAGAACGCCATGCTTCATTTTTTACTTCCGCCTTATCTTTTGCTTTTACGGTTTCGGCAAATTGTAACAACCGGTCGGTTGCATCTTCCCGGCGGTTCTGGATCACATCTTCGCACAGCTCGCGTAACTGCGGCTCTATTTGATCATACACCACCAACTGACCGGCATTAACAATACCCATATCCATACCGGCTTTAATAGCATGGTACAGGAATACGGCATGCATGGCCTCACGCACCGGTTCATTACCCCGGAAGGAGAATGAGACATTACTTACCCCGCCACTTATTTTGGCCAGGGGCATTTTTTGTTTAATGATGCGGGTAGCCTCGATAAAGTCAACCGCATAGTTATTGTGCTCTTCAATACCGGTTGCTATGGCAAATATGTTGGGGTCAAAAATGATATCCTGGGGATCGTAACCTACCTCTTCGGTCAAGATCTTATACGCCTGCCCACAAATATCAACCCTTCTTTGTAAGGTATCGGCCTGGCCTTTTTCATCAAATGCCATAACTACTACAGAGGCGCCGTACAGCTTGCAGATATTCGCTTCGCGTTTGAACTTTTCTATTCCTTCTTTCATGGAAATAGAGTTCACAATGCACTTGCCCTGTACACACTTTAAACCCGCTTCAATGACCTCGAATTTAGAGCTGTCGATCATAACAGGGATCTTGGCTATATCGGGTTCACTTTGCAACAGGTTTAAAAAGGTGGTCATGGCTTTTACGCCATCCAGCAAGGCATCATCCATGTTTACGTCAAGGACCTGGGCGCCGCTTTCTACCTGCTGACGGGCTACACTAAGTGCTTCTTCATACTTGTTCTCCCGGATAAGACGGGCAAACTTTTTAGAACCGGTTACATTGGTCCGTTCCCCAACGTTTACAAAGTTGGTCTCCGGACGAACGACCAAGGGCTCTAAACCCGAAAGCCGCAGGTATGGTTTTATAGTTACGTTTGCTGGCATACTGTTAAATACTTGTTTGGATATACAAAACCGTTTGGTTTCTGCCTGTTGTTTAACTGATTTACTGCTGGCTATAGTGTTGTTTCCAATTCCGGTAATTGTCTTGGTTGGAACTGGCGAACATGGTCAGCAATATGTTTTATGTGATCAGGTGTTGTACCGCAACAACCGCCTACGATGTTCACAAAACCTTCGCGCGCCCATTCTTCGAGGAAATGCGCGGTTTGCTCAGGTTGTTCATCATATTCACCCATAGCATTGGGTAAACCGGCATTGGGATAAGCTGAAGTAAAGCAAGAGGCGATCTGGCTTAACTCTTCAATATGCGGCCGCATTTCCGAAGCACCGAGGGCGCAATTCAACCCAATGGAAAGCGGTTTGGCATGCATAACGGACGTATAGAATGCTTCCAGCGTTTGACCGCTCAGGGTACGGCCTGATGCATCGGTGATGGTACCGCTGATCATGATAGGAAGATCTTCCCTGCCGTTATCGCTGAAGTATTTTTTAATAGCGTAAATGGCGGCTTTGGCGTTGAGCGTATCGAAGATAGTTTCGATCAACAACAGATCCACACCCCCGTCAACCAGGCCTTTCACCTGTTCGTAATAAGCACTCATGGCTTCATCGAATGTAAGGGCCCTGAATCCGGGGTTATTTACATCGGGTGATAAAGAGAGTGTTTTATTAAGCGGACCGATAGCGCCGGCTACAAAAGCCCGCTCCCGGCCGCCTTTATTGGTAGATGGGTCGGCAAAGAACTCCTGTACCGCTTCTTTGGCAATTTTGGCGGCTTCGAAATTCAGTTCATATGCCAGAGACTCCATATGGTAATCTGCCAGCGATATAACCTGTGCATTGAACGTATTGGTTTCAATGATGTCGGCGCCGGCTTCGAGATATAGTTTATGAATACCTTTTATGATGTGAGGCTGTGTAAGGCTTAAGAGGTCGTTATTACCTTTAAGGTCGCTTTGCCAGTCTTTAAAACGATCGCCGCGATAATCGGCTTCTTCCAGCTTATGCCGCTGTATCATGGTTCCCATGGCGCCATCAATGATGAGGATTCGTTCCTTCAGACATTGTTGTATTGATTTCATACTACCCTCCTTTTGTTTTGCATAGCGTTTATGTTGCTGAGCATTACCGGACGAAGTATGCAGCGCAACGGTGTTGACAGTAGTTACTACTGCTGGTTCCATTGCAATGGACCGAACTGGTAAACGTTGGGAAACTGTTTAGAGAGAGTTTCTTGGCGTTTATTAGTTCAGTTTTTAGCATTTCATCCGTTGTATTCAGGAATACCTGATACCGGTTCCTGCTCAGGACGCGTAGGCCGAACAATAAACAAATCCGCCTACGCGGGTGCAAATTTACAGCTTGTTATGTTAATAGCAAACTTGATATTGTGTGCCGCTTACAACCGGGGATTAAGGTCTGTAATGCGTTCTTACTTAATGCTGCACATATTTTTCAACCGGCAGGCGATTGGTAATGCTGCGCGCCAGGGTCATTTCATCGGCATATTCCAGTTCGCCGCCAAAGGCAATACCCCGGGCTATGGTAGTGACCTTCACCGGTGTTGAGTTCAACTTTTTTTGAATATAATAGATGGTGGTATCGCCCTGAATGTTAGGGTTTAAAGCAAAGATCAGCTCTTCGGTCTTTTCCTTTTGAATACGTTGTACCAGGGATTCAATGGTAAGCTGGTCGGGGCCAATGCCGTCGAGGGGAGAAATGATGCCGCCTAATACATGATACACGCCGCTAAATTGCTGGGTGCTTTCAATGGCAATAAC
>DASUVL010000768.1:0-6896 GCA_036379015.1 Niastella sp. | reverse complement strand
TTTTATAGGAAAGCGGTTGTCTTGTATCAGGATAGCTTCCAGATCCGTTCTTAATTCGCTTAAGCAGGCATTGGGTAGCACCCCTGCATAAATAACCCGTGGTTTGAAAGCCGCAAAATCTTTTAAATGAATAGGAAAGTTTGGTTGCCGGGCAGCAAAGGGTAATAACAGTTCCTGTAATGCTGTTTGTGCTGATTCAGGCATTGTGAAAGGCGGAATGAGCGTTATATGTGCAGGTGACTTTAAAGCTACTTTACAGTTAAACCGTTGCAACATATAATGTTTCCATTCCAGTACTTGTTGGTTGATACTATCTGGTGTAACTATGGCTATAAAGTATAGCATATCAATATAGGTTGCAACGTGAATGGTCAATTGTCAATGGTCAATGGATTCACGCAATTTTTGCGTTTCCACTTTAGTATGTAATCTCATATACGGGCGCTATTCACCATTGCCCATTCACCATTCACGACTTCCTAAACGCCCAGCGGATCATTTCTTTCCAGGTTACTTTTTTCCCATAGAGTAAAATACCGGTGCGGTAGATCTTGGCGGTTAACCAGGCAAAGAACAAAAAGTTAAGCACCAGCAGCAACATAGAAAGTATCAACTGGCTTACTGGCACGTTGTACATGATACGTCCCATCATCACCACAGGTGATGTAAGCGGAAATATGCTGCCAAAGATCGCGAGTGGACTATTAGGTTCGGCAATGGCCCTTGTCATGATCACAAAGCCGAGGACTATCGGCATCATTACCGGAAATACCATGGACTGTGCTTCATTCTGATCTTCACTTACCACACTGCCAATGGCTGCAAATAAAGAAGCATATAACAAGTAGCCCCCAATAAAATAGAAGATGAAACAGAAGATGATCAATCCCCATGGAAGCGAATGAAAGCCGGTGCGAAAAGCGTCCATTTTGCTGGTGGTTTCTGACATAGCGCCGGCGACCTGACCGGTTTGCGGCAGAGCGCTCATATCAAATGCAGGAAAGAAGAGGGGGAGTAGTAATTGAAGTCCAACGATAAGTATGATCCAGATAGCGAATTGGGTAAGGCCTACGGCGCCAATACCAATGATCTTTCCCATCATCAGTTGAAAAGGTTTCACAGAGCTTACCATTACTTCCGCTATCCGGTTTATCTTTTCTTCCATCACCCCGCGCATGACCATGGTGCCATAAATGAGCATGATGACGTAAATGAGCATACCGCAACTAAATGCCACGACCGATGCCACACCTGCCACACTTTTCTTTTCTTCTTTGCCATCTACAATTTTGTTTTGAATAGAAATATCCGATTTAATGGATCGGTATTGTTCACTGGAAATATTGGCCGATTGCAGTCTTTTCTGCTCTACAATATTATTGATCGTTTTTTCAATTTTATCTTTTTGATTCATCGCTACGGGCGACTTGCTGTACAACTGAATGTTGCTGGTTTTTTGGGTAACGTCAAAAGGGGGAATGTATAGAAAAAAATCATAGCCCAGTTTTTTATAGGTTACTTTAAGCGAGTCGGGTGATTGACCGGTGATGAACACATATTCCGAGCCATCGCCTTTTGCCTTTTCAAAATTGCCATTAAACAGATTGGCCTCATCAATCACGGCAATTTTATTTTTTTCAGGCCCGCCGCTCATGCCAATAGCAATCATAACTGCATAAAAAGCGATGATAATAATGGGTACGCCGATGGTCGTATACAGAAACGATTTTTTCTTAACCCGTACCAGGTATTCACGTTGTATGACAAGTAAGATCTTATTCATTCCAATATCGTATTATGCAGTTACTGTTTGAAATTGCCGGGCAAGCGGTGTGCCCTCTACGAGTTTTATAAATATTTCGCTCAGCGAGGGTAGTATTTCATGAAAAGAATTGATATCAGCCTGTTGTTGCAGGAAATAATGCAGCACATCGTTGGGCTTATAACCTTCGTGTATCTTCAATATCAATTGATGATCTTTGTTATTGATAACCTCAAAAGCCGGTGTATTAATAGTATCCGGTTTGTTATGGAGACCAATGGCAAACATGTTTTCTTTGAATTGTTGCTTAACGCCGGTCACCGTTCCATCGAGTATCTTTTGCCCTTTATTTACAAGAATGATGTGGTCGCATATTTCTTCCACCTGCTCCATGCGATGGGTGCTGAAAATAATGCTGCTTCCATTTTTGGCTAACTTATAAATTTCATCTTTGATGAGGTTGGTGTTAACGGGGTCAAGACCGCTGAAAGGTTCATCAAGGATAATGAGTTTGGGATCGTTCAGCACAGTAGTAACGAACTGCAATTTTTGCTGCATGCCTTTACTCAGGTCTTCCACTTTCTTGTTCCACCAGCTTTGCATGTCAAATTTTACGAACCAGTGTTTTACCCGTTCCAGGGCAGTTTCCTTGCTTAGTCCTTTTAACCGCGCCAGGTAAATGGCCTGCTCGCCGATCTTCATTTTTTTATACAACCCTTTTTCTTCAGGCATATAACCTATATAGGCAACGTCTTTGTCAGGATCAAAATGTTTTCCATCAAAAATGATATCGCCTTCATCAGGGAATAAAATTCCGGTTATCATTCTGAGGAGGGTGGTTTTGCCTGCCCCGTTGGGACCCAGTAAACCAAAGATGCTGCCGGGGGCCAGGGTAAAACTAATATCATCTACCGCTTTTTGCGAAGTATAATATTTTTTGAGATGTTTAACTTCCAGTCTGTTCATTGCATGCAAGCTTTAATAAGTGCGTTCGCAAGACCTGTCGGGCAAAGCACCGGCGGTGCAGGCCCAAAGGACAAAAGGTAACAAAACAGTTAATTAGTAGCAAAAAAAGTAGATTTATTACAGGCGAATATTTTATTTATGCAACTTCGCCACAAAAGAGTGGAATGGATCGTCTATTCTGAAACATCGGGATGGCAAGATCGCATTTGGCCCAAAAACAATTAATATTTGCAGATGAAAAGAATGATCGTAATAGGTAGTGTGTTAGTAGTGGCAGGCATTGTTTGTAGCAGCTGGGGGTTCCTGATACACCGTACCATTCATCAATTGGCTATTTATGAATTACCGCCATCGATGCGGTATTTTTTCCATCGAAATATGAATGAGGTCGTAAAGAAATCAGTACGGCCCGATCAGCGAAGGAGTGCAGACAAGAATGAAGCGCCGAAGCACTATATTGACCTGGAGTTGTATGGCGATTCAGCAGCATGGAAGATGCCGCTGCGTTGGAAGGACGCTGTAAAGAAATATGGTATGGATAGTTTGGAAAAGGGCGGGTATGTACCTTATTATGTTGTTACCATGAAGGAACGGCTAACAGCGGCTTTCCGCAGTGGTAATAAAGATAGTATCCTCTTTTATGCAGCCGATCTGGGACATTATATAAGTGATGCGCACGTACCGTTACATGTTACTGAAAATTACGATGGACAATTAAGCGGACAAAAAGGGTTGCACAGTTTATGGGAATCGATGGTCCCCGAAATTGAAATACAGCAATACGATCTGCGTAGCCGGCATAAGGCTCGTTATCTGAAACATCCTGAAAGAGACATCTGGCGTGCCGTTCGTCAATCGAGTAAATTATTAAAAGATGTATTTGCCCAGGAAAAAGCAGTTACCAAAACATTTACGGAGTCTGAAAAATACCGGGTTCAAATGCGGAATGGCAAAGAATATAAAAGTTATACATCTGCATTTGCCAAAGCCTATAGTGCGCGGCTGGGAAATACGATTAACAGGCAGTTGATCAGTTCAGCCAACCTGGTAGCAGATTTCTGGTATACAAGCTGGGTTGATGCCGGTTGCCCGAATTTAAACAAGACGATACAATGGCAGGGTAAGAAAAAAGAAAAGAACAATTTACAGGATGAGATGGAGGCGTTTAAGACAAATAAGCTGATTGAGAAAAAATTATTAATAGCAAAGCAGAGCCAGGAGAAGGAAGAGTGATAGCCAATGGGTAAACGTCAAAAGCGAAAAAAGCGGCAGGTGAAAATATGAATTGTTTTATAGTGAATGGCAGAACTAAAAAACAAATGTTAAATAACAACAATCCGATAGCTACTTCAAAGTGAGATTCCCCATTCCCCAAAATGCGAAAAATTCCACAATATCAAATGTGAAAATCACACTATATAAAAAATCACCCATCCGAATGTTGCAAAATCCTGCAAACTCACTTGCCCAACATGCCTATGATATTATCAGCAACACGTTCCCCGTCCATAGCTGCGCTTACAATGCCACCGGCATAGCCGGCGCCTTCACCGCAAGGGTATAATTTTTTGATTTGCGGGTGTTGCGTTGTAATAGCATCGCGTGGAATACGAACGGGGGACGATGTTCTTGATTCAGTAGCAACCAGTACAGCCTCATTGGTAAAATAGCCTTTCATCTTTTTCCCGAATTCAATGAAAGCCTGTTGCAGCGATGAATAAATAAATGGAGGTAACACTTCATTCAGCGGAGCAGATGCAAGACCAGGTAAGTAAGAGCAATCGGGCAATGAAGCAGATTGTTTCTTTTGGGTAAAATCAACCATTCGTTGAGCCGGCGCCACCATTTTACCACCGCCATATTGAAATGCTTTTCGCTCAACCGATTGTTGAAAATACATCCCCATTAATGGTGATTGATTCTTTTGAAAATGTATAACATCTTTGAGCTCAACAGCGGAAACGATTCCGGAATTGGCAAACGGGTTATTACGTTTAGAAGGCGACCAGCCGTTAACAACGAGTTCTCCCTCACTAGTAGACGCTGGTGCAATAATGCCACCGGGGCACATGCAAAATGAGAATACGCCTCTTTCCTGTACTTGTTGTACCAGGCTATAAGAAGCTGGTGGAAGAAATTCATTCCGGTGCTGCCCTACAGGACAATGATATTGTATGCTGTCGATAATACTTTGCGGATGTTCTACACGAACTCCCAGCGCAAAAGGTTTAGCTTCAATAAGGATTTTCTTATTATGGAGTAATTCAAATATATCTCGTGCCGAGTGACCGGTTGCCAGTATCACCGCATCAGCAGAAAATGTATTACCACCAGCCGTTTTAACTGCATGAATGGTATCGTTCTGTATTGAGAGATCAGTTACTTTTTGTTCAAATAAAAATTCACCGCCGCATGACAATATTTGTTCTCTTATAGCAGTAATGATCTCAGGCAATTTATTGGTTCCAATATGAGGATGTGCTTCATACAGTATTCTTTCATGAGCACCAAATTGTACCAGAATGTTTAATATCCGTTCCACATCGCCGCGTTTGGTACTGCGGGTATATAATTTACCATCGCTATATGTACCGGCGCCACCTTCACCAAAACAATAATTGCTTTCACCATTTACAATACCTTGTTTATTCAAGGCAGCAAGATCCCTGCGGCGCGAACGAACATCTTTACCTCTTTCGAGAATAATTGGTTTAATACCTTGTTCTATGAGCTTTAACGCTGCAAACAAACCGGCCGGGCCTGCGCCAACTATAATTACTTTGCTGTCAGCTTTTGAAACATCCTGTAATAACAATTGTTTGATGGTGCGCTCGTGGAACGGTTCATTAATGAATACCAGTATAGTTAACATGATCCAGGGTTGCCTGCCTCGGGCATCAATAGAATGTTTAATAACCTGGTAGCCGGTAATTGCTTTGATGGAAAGTCCTAAAACACGTGCAGCATATTGCTGTACAATGGATTCAATGGTAGCTTCGGATGGAAGCAATTTTAATGTAATTCGTTGTTGCATAATGTTAGGTAGTTAACCTAAAAAATTTTGAACAGTACAAAGGTAACGAGTTACGATTCACAAAAGTGTTCCACGATGTATATAGTTGAAGAAAGATGTACATTCTTCCTTACAAGGTTGTTAAAACAGTGTGTGTATGTAGCGATTTGTAATCATACAGCACCTGTTTTTTTTACTAGGTTTTATAGTTATTGGTTGTAATTATTTATAAATGAAGATGCTTGTATAAACAAAGTGTAGAATTATACCAGTATGTGTTATTGTTTTATAAAAAATACCTGAATACCTTGAGTCGAATGCATAATACTTACAAGTGTTAACCAATTATAGCTACATTTAAGGCTAATACGGTAAAAAATTAATCTATAACTTTTTTTCAGTTAATACGATGTTGTTAGCTGAGTTTTTATTTTGATCAGGAAAGAAAAAAAACCAGATTTATATTTTCTGCATTTCAAATAATTTGTACCTTCAAGAGCATCCAATAAACAATATGAAGAAAGAATTGTTTGATATTACTGCGTTGTTATCTTTCTTCATCCGCATTCCCTGCAAAACCAACACAATAAAATCCGTTCAATGTAAACCAGGTGCTTCACGGTCGGCAGGCCCAAATAATAAATTTTCCCGGGCACATAATAATGGAATAAGCGCTGCTAATACAGGTAGTGACGCAAAAGTACGTAGCATAGGAAGTCTATTGTTGAACATAAGATATGCTGCTTTTTGCGATTCATTGCTTGCATCATCAGCTGCTCACAGGTTGGAGCTGTAACTTAATCTGCGCATAAAAATTGCATAGGGTTGTTATTGACGGGAATTATTTTGACAGTAAAAAATAAAATAAAGTAATAAGTAGAGCGAAGTGCAGAATTGTCAGAAACTGGTTAATAAAAAATTTTTTTTTCGATAAAAAATTTTGATATTCGTCGCCCTTTTTAACTTTTTGAGATTCCCCAACAGTCCTGTGAATTAGACACACGTGTGCAATAATGATGAATACGAACTTAACTCAACATAATAAAACTGCTTCTTGTATAATGGCTAAGACGTCCGAAAAAGTTTGGAGTAATTGTTTGGAAATAATAAAGGATATTGTTGAGTGGCAACATTTCAAAACCTGGTTTGAACCTA
>DASUVL010000767.1:0-5929 GCA_036379015.1 Niastella sp. | reverse complement strand
ATTATTTAACCAATTACCTGGATATAGAAAAGACCCGGCTGGAAAACGCGTTCTCGTGGTCGGTAGTCATTGAAAATGGCGTTGATCCGGCTGAATATTATATTCCGCCGATGATCCTGCAACCCTTTGTAGAGAACAGCGTACGGCATGGATTGCGTTTTCGTAAAGACAGGGAGGGTAAGGTAACCATTACCGTAAAGCGGGAAGGTGACAACCTGATCTGTATACTGGAAGATAACGGGGTGGGCAGGAAGGCTGCGCTGCATTATAAAAGTATTTCCCCGATCAATTACCAGTCAAAAGGATTATCATTAACGGCAGATCGTATTGCTATGTTCAATAAGGAGCATGCGCAACAAATTATTATGCAAATAGATGACCTGGAAGATGATCTGCAAAATTCATTGGGGACCAGGGTGACCATCAGTTTCCCGGTTTTTTGACGTTGAATATCGATTATATTTATCAGATAGTATGAAGTGTAGTTTGCGCCCTGTTTTATTCTTACTGTTATGCCCACTGCTTATTTGTGGTCAGGAATATAGCTATACCCATTACGAAAGTAAGGATGGTTTGGCCGGTTCTACGGTGTATTGCGTGGTACAGGATAAAGAGGGTTTTTTATGGTTTGCGACAGAAACGGGGGTCAGCCGCTTTGATGGTACGCATTTCAGGAATTTTACCCGGGAAGATGGGTTACCGGATAACGATGTGATACAATTGTTTGCCGATTCAAAAGGCCGGGTATGGATGTCCCCCTTTAAAAAATCAGTTTGTTATTATTACAAAGGGAAAATTTACAATAGTGACAATGATCCGCAGTTAAAAAAGCTGCATATACAGAATACCATTGTCGGGTTTGCTGAAGATACCGGGGGTAATATTTTACTGCAGGATATGGGGCGCATTCTCCATGTAATAAAAGTGAACGGAGATGTTTCCTCTGTTTTGACTATTGGGGACAAGCAGCTGGATTATGTATCATTGATCGCCGGCCGCGCAGCAGGCGGATTTTGGGTAATAGAGGATAATAAATTGTATATATTCAGCAATGGCCAGTTTACGTTATTGAAAAAACTTGGCCCTGGCCCCTATCTATTACACTTTACGCATACATCGTTTAAAGACGAAACGTTGATGTGGCTCGACTATCCCTATAGCATGAGTGCTATGTCATTGCAGGAGAATAAGGAGCATCATTATCAGTTTAAGCTTACCGCGAATTACATTAATTCTGCGGTAGTCGATGCCCACCATGTAGCTTGCTGTACCCGGAATGGTGCGTTGGTGTATGACCTGAATTATAATGACAGTATCCAGCATTACCTGCCGGGAATACCTGTCTCCAATACGTTTAAAGATTCAGAAGGCAATTGGTGGTTCTGTACATTCGGAAAAGGCGTATACCGGTTAAACTCTGCCGTTGTTTTGAATGCCCAATTGATGGGCTCCTCCGGAAAACAACAGGAATTTCAGGTATTATCTTTTGTACAGTATAAAGAGTGGATACTGGCAGCTACCGCAACGGGCGTGATCTATAAATTGAGTCCTCAAAAGGGAAAATATGTAGGTAGGGCTGTTGGAAATTATCCAAGCATCAACCCTCATCCCCTTTTAATAATAGGAGATAACAGAGTCATAGTGGGGTCTAGTTTCCTGGCGAAATTGTCAGCAGACCTTGCCGACACTAGCAAACTGTTAGGGACTATTGCAGTGAAGGACATGTACAGGCATAAAGATGCAATATTAGTAGCTACTGATAGAAATGCGGTGGTATTAGACCCGGTAGCTTTTAAAATAATCGACACACTTCTGCATGAACGGACCACCTGTGTGTTTTCAAATAATGATACCATTTATATAGGAGGACTTACTGGCCTGCACCAGATAACTCCTGATAAAAAAGTTCAATTGGTGGGCCCCACGTTCAAGCCGTTGCAAAACAGAATTGCGGCAGTATGCGAAGATGCCAATCATGTTATTTGGGTGGCTACCGCCGGCGAAGGATTGATTGGCTGGCGGAATGGGAAACTCATTAAACATATTACCCGTGACAATGGACTAACCAGTAATATTTGCCGCACGCTTTTTTATGAAAATGGCCAATTGTGGGTGGGCACCGAAAAAGGATTGAACAAGGTGCATGTATTACAACCAGGTTTTCCAATAGAAAAGTATACGACCAGCGATGGATTATCTTCAGATATCATTAATGCGGTTTATGTAAACAACAAAAAAGTATTTGTGGGTACCCCGGAAGGCCTTACATTTTTTGATGAGGATAAAATGACAAGTCAGTCGCGTTGTGATTTGCGGTTTGTAGATATTGCCGTAGGGAAGGAAACGTTTTATCCGGCCGATGCACCTGTTGTAATTCCCCATTCAACAAACAGCATTCAGTTTAACTATGTTGGTATTTCATTTAAATCGAACGGGGATATCCGCTACCGGTACCGGTTACTGGGCCTCGATAGTGCCTGGCAGGAAACCCGGGAAACATTTTTAAGCTATCCAACGCTTCCATCGGGAGATTATCAATTGCAGTTGCAGGCCATTAACAAATTCGATGTGCGCAGCCAGTTGGTTACAGCCGGTTTTACAATAGAAAAACTGTTGTATGAGAAAACGTGGTTCCGGGTATTGATCGCCCTGGTGTTCCTGGCAGTTACTGGTATACTGATATGGGGCATTGTGCGACGGGTGAGAAAACGGGAGCGGGAAAAAACGGATTTTATTAAACGCATCAGTGAACTAGAGCAATTGTCGCGCAAGGCGCAAATGAACCCGCATTTTATTTTCAACAGCCTCAACTCTATTCAGCAATATGTAATGGACGCCGATGTGGCCGGCGCCAATAGATTTATTGCCGGCTTTTCGCGGCTGATCAGGCAAACCCTTGATTTTTCTTCCAGGCCGGAGATAAGCCTCGAAGAGGAACTGGATTATTTAACCAATTACCTGGAGATAGAAAAGACCCGGCTGGAAAACGCGTTCTCGTGGTCGGTAGCCATTGATAAAGCGGTTGAACCGGCAGATTATTATATTCCCCCCATGATATTGCAACCCTTTGTGGAGAACAGTGTGCGGCATGGTTTGCGTTTTCGCAAGGATAGGGAGGGCAAGGTAACCATTACTGTAAAGCGGGAAGGCGATAACCTGATCTGTATACTGGAAGATAACGGGATAGGGCGGAAGGCGGCCATGAAGTATAAAAGCATATCCCCGATCAATTACCAGTCAAAAGGTTTGTCCTTAACGGCAGATCGTATTGCTATGTTCAATAAGGAGCATGAGCAACAAATTACCATGCAGATAAATGACCTGGAAGATGATTTACAAAATCCGTTGGGAACCAGGGTAACCATCAGCTTTCCGGTTTTTTAATGTTGAATAACTAATTACTTTTATCCGAGCATATGCGATTTTTTCTGTTTGCGATCCTGCTTTGGGTTTTATGTCCACTGGCTGTTTTTAGTCAGGAGTATGGCTATACCCGGTACGATAGCAAGGATGGGTTAGCCAGTTCTACGGTCTATTGTATGACGCAGGATAAGGATGGTTTTATGTGGTTTGGGACAGAAACAGGGCTCAGTCGTTTTGATGGTACACATTTCAGGAACTTTACCCAGGAAGATGGGCTGCCTGATAACGAGGTCATACAATTGTTTGCCGATTCAAAAGGCCGGGTTTGGATCTCGCCTTTTAAAAAAACGATCTGTTATTACTATAAGGGCAAGATCTATAACCAGGAGAATGACTCCATGTTAAAGCAGATCCGGGTTTATGGTAATGTAGTGCGGTTTGCAGAAGATGACCAAAAGAACGTACTGTTGATGGAAACAAACCAGCTACATTTAGTGAGCGCCAACAATGAAGTACATTCCATTAACAAAATACATGGCGATTCCCTGCAATATTTAGCGGCTGTAAGCCGCAATCCGGCCGGTGGTTTTTGGGTGGTGGAATCAAACAGGTTGTTTGAGTTTAGTAACAGGTTGTTTACCCTGGAAAAAACAATAGATCTGGTGCAGGCACATTACGGCTATGCTTCCATATCTGATAAGGTGATGGCCATTCGTAACAATGAAAAGCACACTACGCTAACCTCATTTGTAACACAAAAAAGCATTCATCTCCCAACATTTCTCTGGCAAACCAATTTTTCTATTATTGATGATGATCATGTAGGGGTGAGTTCACCAGACGGGGCTGTTGTTTATAATTTGAAAAATCCGGATAGCATTCAATATTTTTTAAAAGGCGTACGGGTTTGTGGCATCCGTAAAGACAAAGAGGGTAACATCTGGTTTACAACGCTGGGTCAGGGCGTGTACCGGTTAAATTCAGCGTTTGTGTTGAATACAAAGCCCAGGGATTACAATACCAGTCACCAGACATTGTCCTTAACCCGGTTCGATCAATCAATATTGGTAGGTAGTGATATGAATATCATATACAAACTGAATGCATCAACCGGTATGCCGGAAAAAGAAAAGATCATTCCCCATAAGGGACAGGTAGATCCGGTGATATCGATATTTGTGAACAGCGAGCATAAAATTGTTTATGGAGGCAACATGGGCATATCCACGAATTCCCACACGAATACGTGGCGCCATGCTATAAAGCATATATGCGTAAAAAGTTTATACCCGCATAAGAATGATCTGCTGGTTGTCACTGACAGAAATATCATTAGGATTAACCCGCTAACCTGTACCATTAAGGATACCATCTGGCACGAAAGAGCCACCACGGTATTTGCCACCAATGATACGTTTTATATAGGCACTTTAAACGGATTGTATCGCCGGTTTCCCAACGGCTCCATACAATTTATGGGCGAGCAAAATGCATCTTTTAAAAACCGCATTGCGGCTATTGCCAGGGATTCGAATAATGTTGTATGGATTGCCACTTTTGGGGTTGGTATGATCGCCTATAAAAACGAAAAGGTAATAGCCCATATTAATGAACGAAAAGGATTAACCAGTAATATTTGCCGTGCTATTTATTTACAGGGTAATTCCTTATGGGTTGGCACTAATAAAGGGCTCAATAAGATCCGGCTTGATGATACCACATACCCGGTAAAAAAATACACAACGGGCGATGGCCTTGCATCTGATATCATCAATGTATTGTACGTTGATAAAAGCAAGGTGTTCGTAGGAACACCGGAGGGCGTTACTTTTTTTGACGAGGAAAAAATAGCCAGCCGTTCCCGGTGTGATCTGAAGTTTATTGATATTACGATTGGCGCACAAACCTGGTACCCCGACTATGCGCCTGTTACTATTTCCCATGAGAACAACAGCATTCAGTTTAACTATGTTGGTATTTCATTTAAATCGAACGGGGATATCCGCTACCGCTACCGGTTACTGGGGCTCGATAGTACCTGGAAGGAAACAAGAGAAACTTTTTTAAGTTATCCTGCATTGCCTTCAGGAGATTATCTGTTGCAGTTACAGGCCATTAACAAGTTTGATGTACGCAGCCGGATGCTTACAGCCGGTTTTACCATAGAAAAATTGTGGTATGAGAAAACAGGGTTCCGGATATTGATCGGCTTGTTGTTCCTGGCGGCTACCGGTATGCTGATCTGGGTCATTAGCCGGCGGATCAGAAAACGGGAGCAGGAAAAAACGGCCATCAGCAAACGGATCGGCGAGCTGGAACAATTGTCGCGCAAAGCGCAGATGAACCCCCATTTTATATTTAACAGCCTCAACTCCATTCAACAATATGTAATGGACGCCGATGTGGCGGGCGCCAATAAATTCATTGCCGGATTTTCACGGCTCATCAGGCAGACCCTTGATTTTTCCTCCAAACCGGAGATCAGTATGGAAGAAGAACTGGATTATTTGACCAAGTACCTGGATATAGAGAAGACCCGGCTGGAAAATGCGTTCTCGTGGTCGGT